>NZ_JAHEBC010000007.1 GCF_024642405.1 Algoriphagus sp.
ACAAGGGAGAAGGCTTAAAAACTTTTGGGAAATATCAAGCGGATATGTATAAGATGAGAGCCGAAAAGAATGGAACCCCATTTATTGAAGCTACTTATGACAAATTCCTGAACAACCCTCAGAAAGCATCGCATGTGATTGCAATCTTGATGAAGCGATCAGAAGGAATTCCATTGATGGAAGAAATTTCTTCCGTAGCAATGGCTGTTCAAAATATGTATCTGACTGTTTCAGCACATGGATTGGCTGGATACTGGGGAACAGGTGGACCTACTTTTTGGCAGGAAGCTAGAGAAGATTTTGGATTAGAAGGAGAAGATATGTTGATGGGTTTCTTTTACGTTGCTAAACCTGCAACAGAAAATTGGCCAATGGGCAAGAGGGATTCTCTGGAAGAAAAAGTAGCTTGGATTACAGAATAAAAATAAAGGCCGATCAAATGATCGGCCTTTATTGTTTCAGAAATATGAATTCAGGTTCCCATTAATAAAAACTGCAATCACTAAGTATTGATTTTCAATTATTTAAACCAAAATTTTTTGAAATAAAAATTATTTTCTTGAACTTCATTTGTTTTTATAAAGTACAACTTTCACTCTTAAATTTTTCAATTATGTGCTGTTCTGAAAATTACTTCGAGAGATTCATAACTATTTTAAAAATTCTACTGATTGCAACCTTATTTTCTTCATGCGTTGAAGATGAAAAAGACAATATAATAGAAGAAAAATCAATATTTGAATTAATTTCCAATGACTCACAATTTTCTACTTTAGTCACTTTCCTTGAAAAAATTGAAATGACAGAAATGTTGGATGAAAATGGGGATTTCACTTTATTGGCCCCAACAAATCAAGCATTTGAGTCCTTTTTCATTTCCAACAAGATCACTTTTGAAGAGTTCCTAAAGACTCCCGAATTATCTGATACCATTTTGTATCATTTGTTGCCTACTAAAGTAGAAGCATACGATTTTTTTGAAAAAGATATTATCACTCAGACAGGTGAATCCATTTTCGTGCGTTTCTATAATTACGAATCTACCTATATCAATGGGAATGCAAAATTAATTGGAAGAAATACCCTTGCAAATAATGGCTATATCCACACGATAGACTATGTATTAATCCCCCCTTCCTTAACTTTAAAACAATTATTAGAGCGGCATTCTTCTGCTGAAACGCCTGAATTTACTTATTTACTCGAAGCCTTGGAAAGAACTGACCTTTTTAAAGAGATAGAGAAAAGTGGTTTTTATTCACTTCATGCGCCAACAGATAAAGCATTTGAGAAAATGTTCAAAGAATTAAATATTAACAATTTGGATGAATTCGAAAGTTATTTGGGATACCCACTTAAAGAATTGTTACTGGTCCAAATTTCTTTTTATAGAAGAAATTTTTTTATAAATTTTGATAAAAATATCTACAAAAACATGCTCACCAAAAATGGAGTTGTTAATGGAGGGAATGAATTTTACATTCCTTATGATTTTTAGAAAATTAACTCAAATGTCCGATCAAATCGTTGGTCTTAATTAGGTAAAGTAGTTTGGCTCTGTTCTAATTTTTATTATTCAAGTTTAAATCTTGACATGCTCACCAAAAAATTGTGTTGTTCACGGAATTAATGAATTCAACTATTCATGGTAGATATCATAATTCATAGAAAAGGCCGATCAAATGATCGGCCTTTTTAATGGATTAGAAACCAACATAAGCTGGAGGTTCAGCTCCTTGAACTCTTATGTAAGCAACAGCAGATCCGTTGTGATGGGAAGTATGATCCATTAATAAAGCGGCAACCTGTCTTCTTGATACAGTGTTTCCAAAAACCTCTATTTTTTCACCTGCATCAGCTGAAGATAAAGCAGCGATAGTTTTCTTTCCATAATCAAAGCATTTACCAACATATTCAGCTAATTGGGCTCTACTGGCTGATTCAAGGTTGATTTCAAATCCTGGATCTGTTCCTTTAAGAAATCCCTGTGAAATACCTACAATTGCATTTCCAACGTGGTGGATTTGCTCTTTAAAAGACATCGCTGCTGGATCTGTTTTGTAATCCATACCTGAATCCGGCATTTTAGCTAAGATATCAAGTGTATACTTTTTAGTGTTATCCCACTTGGCCATATACTCATCCATGTTGGTTTGAGCCTGAACCACCGAGAAATTCGTCATCAATAATAAGGCGAAAAATGCCATATAAAGTACTCTTAATTTATTTTTCATAGATTTTTGGATTTGGTTCTTT
Source organism: Algoriphagus sp. (assembly GCF_024642405.1). Taxonomy (GTDB): domain Bacteria; phylum Bacteroidota; class Bacteroidia; order Cytophagales; family Cyclobacteriaceae; genus Algoriphagus. The sequence goes on from NZ_JAHEBC010000007.1 coordinate 2,257, forward strand.
TGTTAAATTTCATCTATTCTCCTATCATTTCAAACCTATTGCCTAATTTTAAACTATGCGAAAATTAATTTGGTGTATACCTGTAGTATTAGGTTTTATGGCTTGTGGAGAAAACTATCTGCCAAAACCCCCTGGATATAACCGGATCGATCTTCCTTCACATCAGTTCAATCAATTGACAGAGGGGTATCCGTATCAATTGGAATATTCAAAATTTAGTCAAGTGGAAGCGGATTCTTTTAATGTACAAGAAGAGGACTGGATCAACCTCCATTATGTTGACTTTGGCGCAAAGGTGCATTTGACCTATAAGGAAATTGGGAATGGGGTTAGCTTCCAAAAGCTTTCAAGCGATGCATTTCAACTGACCGCAAAACATCAGATCAAGGCATATGGAATTCAGGAATCTGTCGCATTGACGCCAGAGGGCTACACTGGTGTTATAGCGGAATTGACAGGTGAGGTACCAACTCAATTCCAGTTTTTTGTGACTGATTCTACAAAAAATTTTCTTAGAGGAGCTTTATACTTTAATACGGCAATGAAAAATGACTCACTTGCTCCCGTGATAGAATACATCAAGGTGGACATGGCCCACCTGATGAATTCCGTCAAATTTCAAGATAATTAATTCATGTTCTTCCAGGTTCGAATGATAACGATTCCTCCGGCAATTGCGATCACACCTGCAACAATTCCATTCAATATTTCCCCATAAATAAAGAATCCGGTAGAGAACAAAGCTGCATAAATCATCACCGCCCCGATGACCATCATCAAAATTTCTTTTGGCAATTGACCCATCACTTGTTTTTCAGCAGGGTATCTATCTAAAACTTTTTTCCAACCATATGCAGCTGGAGTGACTTTTCTGTAGAATGAAAGTAAAACTTCATCCCTTTCTGGCTGAGTAATGAAGGTCACTACCAACCAACCGATGGTGGTAATGCTGACACTATAAACTAGTTTCAAATAAGCCTGATTTTCTGGAATCAAGATCCAATTTACTTTTGGGTTAATTACCTCAAAGAAAATAGCAACTACAAAGGAAATAGCCATTGCAGAGATCTCGGTATAAGCATTAATTCTCCACCAAAACCATCTCAAGATAAAGATCAAGCCCGTTCCTGCTCCAATTTGCAGCAAGATATTAAAGGCATCTAAAGCAGAAGATAATGCCAAAGCCAAGACAGCTGAAAGTGCCATTAAAGTTACAGTAGAGATTCTACCTACTGCTACCAATTCTTTATCTGTAGCCTCAGGCTTCAAGAATCTCAAATAAAAGTCATTTACAATATAGGAGGAACCCCAGTTTAGATGAGTCGAGAGAGTTGACATAACTGCTGCTATCAATGACGCTAAAACTATCCCTATCAAACCAGTTGGTAAGTAGGTAAGCATGGCAGAATATGCCAAATCATCCCCTAATTTATCAACAGGGATATTGGGGAAAGCAGCTTGCAAATCAGAGATATTAGGGAAAATGACTAAAGAAGACAAAGCAATCAAAATCCAAGGCCAAGGTCTCATGGCATAATGGGCAATATTGAAAAACAAAGTAGCCCCCATTGCATTTTTCTCATCCTTGGCAGAAAGCATTCTCTGGGCGATATAACCACCACCTCCTGGCTCAGCACCTGGATACCAAGTTGCCCACCATTGGATGGCGATAGGCATGATAAACAAAGGGATGTAAACATTTGGGTCCGTGAAATCTGGAAGGAAATCAAGCTTATCAGCCACATTTTCGTGAGCCAATAAGTTATTGAGAGAGCCTATTTCCGGTAAATCCAAAATGAAATAAGCTGCCCCAAAGGAACCGATCATCGCAATAAAGAACTGGAAGAAGTCTGTCAATAAAACCCCTTTCAATCCACCTAGAGAACTATACACTACTGTTACAATCGATGCAATCAAAAGAGTTTGAATTGGACTTAGTCCAAGCATGACCCCACCTATTTTAATTGCAGCGAGAGAAACCGTGGCCATAATCACCACATTAAAAAACACGCCTAAATACAATGCTCTAAAAGCTCTTAAGAAAGCTGCACCTTTACCAGAGTATCTTAATTCATAGAATTCAAGGTCAGTCGTTACTTCAGATCTTCTCCAGAGCTTTGCATAAACAAAAACTGTCAGCATCCCAGTGAGCAAGAAGGCCCACCAGGCCCAGTTTCCTGCTACCCCGTTTTTCCTAACAATATCCGTCACCAAATTTGGCGTATCCGCAGAAAAGGTCGTGGCCACCATAGAAACTCCTAAAAGCCACCAAGGCATATTCCTACCTGAAAGGAAGAATTCTTTTGCAGAGCTTCCTGCTTTTTTTGCTGTAAAAAGACCAATCAAAAGAGAAATAACAAAGAAGGCGGCAATGATGCCCCAATCTAAGGAGGTTACATTCATAACAATGGGTTTTTAGACGTAGTTTTTCTCATTTTTTTTATAAATGAAAAGAACTTAATTAATATTTTTCACTAATGTATTTAATTTTTTTAATCTGAATATAATATTGGCATGATTTAGCGGTAAAAAGAAAAAATTCAGTAGATCAAATGGGAAAATAAAAGATTATCAGTTTGAATTATGTACATATTTAATTTTTTAAGATTAATTCAAAACTAATTTTCCATGACCTAATCGCAGGTTTATTCACATTTTAATAAAAAAATCATAACCCAATTTAACCAGTTCAACTCGATTCAAGGAGGTAATTTGACTTAATAAATTTCACATAAACCTTGAAAAGAAATGAAAAAGATTTACCTCGTATTTTTAATGGGAGTTTTGGCTTTCAGTTGTCAGGAAAGGATCTCATCACCTGGACCAGTAAATTTTACTTTTGATGAAATCAGCAGTATCAAGATCGGTGGGGAAGCTGCTGCTGAAATCACTGCTTTTGACCCCATGACAAAAACTTTATTTGTAGTGAACAACAGTGATGGGCTTTCTCAAGTAGATGTCGTAGATTTTTCTGAGCCTAGTACCCCTCTAATTTTAACCCCTATAGATATCGCTATTTTTGGAGGTGGAGTAAATTCTGTGGCTGTTAAAAACGGAAAATTAGCGATAGCAATTCAGGCAAATACTAAAACTGACCCAGGAGCAATTGTGGTTTTTGAAACTAGTAATTTAGGCTCTCCAATAGAAAATATCACCGTTGGAGCACTTCCCGACATGGTTACCTTCAGTCCAGATGGCCGCTATATCGTGTCTGCAAATGAAGGTGAACCAAATGATGATTATGACATTGATCCAGAAGGAACCATTTCTATTATTGATACTCAGATGGATTATCAAGTGACTACTTTGAATTTCGCTTCCTTTGAAAATCAAAGAAACAAGTTGGAGGCTAATGGATTTAGAATCTTTGGCCCAAATGCTAGCTTTTCACAAGATATTGAACCCGAATATGTGACAATCGATGCCTCTTCAGATTTTGCGTGGGTAACCTTGCAGGAAAATAACGGAATAGCTAAAGTAGATTTGAATAATAAAGTCATCACTGACATTTTCCCGATGGGATTAAAGAACCATATGATATCCGGAAACGAAATTGATGTCAGTGATCGGGATGGTGTAGCAGGAAATTTTCAAAACTGGCCACTTTTAGCTTATTACATGCCAGATGCGATTGAATCATTCCAGGTGGGAAATAACAATTTCTTAATCACAGCTAACGAAGGAGACACAAGAGATTATGACGGATACGGAGAAGAAGGGCGTGTGAAAGACATAGCCCTTGACCCAACGGCATTTCCGGACGGAGCTTTGCTTCAGGAAGATGAAAATCTAGGTAGATATACAATCACTACTTCAAAAGGTGATATAGACAATGATGGTGACTTTGATATTCTTTATGGAATTGGAGGAAGATCATTTTCTATTTGGAATGGAAGCAATGGTAAATTGGTAAGAGACTACAATAAATTGGAAAGTGATTTGATCTCAGCAAACCCAAGTCTATATGATGATGGAAGAAGTGATAACAAAGGAGTAGAGCCCGAAGGAGTGGAAGTTGGTGAGGTAAGAGGAAAAACAATTGTATTTATTGGTTTAGAAAGATCTGATGCTATTATGGTTTATGAGTTGAATGGTGCAGCTGGTCTTAAATTTCTTCAGGTTTTAGATGGAAAGTCTGGAATAGGAAATGAGGGTCATGATGCACCAGAAGGCCTTTTATTTATTTCAGCCGAAGAAAGCCCAAATGGAAAACCGCTATTTATTGTAAGTTCTGAAGGAGATGGAAGAATAACTGTCTATCAAAACTAAAAAAAGGAAAATTTAAAGAAGCTGGCCAAATGGTCGGCTTTTTTTGTTTCCACCTTTTTAATTTTTGAAGATGAATTAGCTTTGCAGGATGAAAGAAGAGCAGATCTCATCTATAATAGGTCAGTATGATTTTTTAAAGGAAAAAAAATTTGAATTTCAGACTTTTGGATCGGGGCTGATTCATGGAACTTACCTAATCCAGACTTCTGATTCGAAATACATTTTACAGGAATTCAACAATTCTGTTTTTAAATATCCAGAGAGAATTGCCCATAATCAACAGGTACTGGGAGAGAAAGGTGATGTTTCTGAGTTACCCTTTGCTTTGCCTTTGCCAATACTAAATACACTAAATGATTCATTGACCAAGTTTGATGGCAAGCTTTTTAGATTATTTGATTTTGTAAAGGGAGAAACTCTTCAGCAAATCCAAAATTCAGAACAAGCCTATCTAGCAGCAAAAGCATATGGAGGTTTTGCGAGTTGGAGTAAAGAGATTGATGCATCATTAATGCAGGAATCCATCCCGAATTTCCATCGATTGGATTGGAGATTTGAGAATTTGGAAAAAGCTGCCCAAACTTCTAAAAATCTAAAACACGAGGAGTTAGAGATCTTGAATTTTTACCTTTCCCAAAAGCCTTTGGTGGAGAAATATTTAGATTTCTTATCTAAATGCCCGCAAAGAATCACGCACAACGACACCAAAATCAATAACCTGATATTTACTGAGGATTTAGAAAAAGTAGCCGCTGTAATTGATTTGGATACATTGATGGGAGGATTATTGCTATACGATTTTGGGGATTTGGTGAGAACGGTAGCTTGTACTGAGTTGGAAACAAGCCGAAATTGGGAAAACCTTGAACTGAAGCCTGAAATTTTTCAAAAATTACTAGAAGGGTATTGGGAAGGAATTTCAGAAATAGCCACGGAAGATGAAGCAAAATCCTTATTGATTGCAGGGGAAGTTATGACTTGCATCATGGGACTCCGCTTTTTCACAGATCATCTTCAGGGAAATATTTATTACAAAGTTCAATACCCTGAGCAAAACTTCCATAGAGCAAAAAACCAGATGATCTTTTTAAGAAGTCAGCAAAGATTGGCACCTCAGCTAAAAGAATTGTGGTATAAAATTACTGGATTGACGGATTGATCAAGACATTTCCTGTCATTTCAGTTGGCAATTGATTTGTCTGGCTTTAATTTGCTTGCCATCTAACCTAGTTTCCTTTGTCTGGCATTTTTGATACGAAAATAGAATTCCTGAAAGGAGTTGGCCCTCAACGAGCGGCACTCCTTAATAAGGAATTAAATATTTTCACCTATGGAGAACTGATCCAGCATTATCCCTTTAGATACGAAGACCGAACCCGATTTTTTAAAATTCGAGAACTGAGCCCTGAGCTTGAAAATGTTCAGATTGTTGCCAAAATCCGAAAAGTCGAACTCATTGGAGTTGGAAATAAACGAAGGCTGGTAGCCCATGTTGCGGATGAGACGGGGGAAATGGAAATGACCTGGTTTAAGGGGATTCAGTGGGTTCAGAAAAAACTTCCAGCTGGTGCAGTTTATATTTTCTTCGGAAAACCTGCCCGCTACGGAAGCAAATGGAGTATCGCTCATCCGGAAATGGAGCCCCTAAGTGCAGCCAATGAACAAAGGAATAATTTCCAGCCGGTTTATTCTACCACAGAAAAATTACGCGGCAGATTTCTAGATTCAAGGGGTGTCTCCAAGATTATGGAAGTGCTGGTTCAGGTATGTTTTCCACATATTTACGAAACCATGCCAGCTGAAATCCTTCATCAATATCAGCTTATTGACAAAAAAGAGGCAATCAAACAGATTCACTTTCCATCAAATCCTGACTTGCTTCATAGAGCCCGTAAACGACTTAAGTTTGAGGAATTTTTTTTCCTTCAGCTGAGGCTTTTAATGTTAAAATTAACTCGTACTGAAAAATTCAAAGGACAGGCTTTAGGAAATACAGAATTGCTCACGGAGTTTTATAATGATCACATTCCCTTCGAACTTACAAATGCCCAAAAACGAGTGATTCGGGAAGCTTTTGCCGATATGAAATCAGGGAAGCAGATGAATCGCCTGATCCAAGGGGATGTGGGGAGCGGAAAAACCATGGTTGCTTTTATTTGCATGCTGATTGCGATCAGTTCTGGAGCACAAGCTTGCCTGATGGCACCAACTGAGATTTTGGCCAATCAGCATTACGAAGGGCTAAAGGAATATGCAGACATGATGGATTTGGAAATTGAAATTCTCACAGGATCGGTCAAAAAATCCAAACGGAAAGTCATCCATGAAAAGCTACTTTCCGGGGAACTGAAAATTCTGATTGGAACACATGCCCTTTTGGAAGATGTGGTTCAGTTCCAAAACCTAGGTTTGGCAATTGTAGACGAGCAGCACCGATTTGGTGTAGCGCAGCGGGCAAAGTTGTGGGCTAAAAATGAAGAATTCATCCCGCATGTTTTGGTGATGACAGCTACTCCAATTCCCAGAACTTTGGCCATGACGCTTTATGGTGATCTGGATGTCTCGGTAATCGATGAATTACCAGCGGGCAGAAAGCCTATTCAAACAGTCCATAGATATGATAAAGACCGCTTGAAAGTCTTTGGTTTTATTAATGAAGAAATCAAAAAAGGAAGACAGGTATACATTGTTTATCCTTTGATCGAAGAGTCAGAAACATTGGATTTAAAAAATGTCATGGATGGATTTGAAAGCATTTCCAGAGCATTTCCCAATTACCCGATCAGTATAGTGAATGGCTCCATGAAAGCAGATGCCAAAGACTATGAAATGCAACGCTTTGTAAAAGGAGAGACCAAAATCATGGTAGCCACTACAGTTATTGAAGTAGGTGTGAACGTCCCAAATGCTTCCGTAATGGTCATCGAAAATGCAGAACGATTTGGTTTATCACAATTGCACCAGCTTCGAGGAAGAGTTGGAAGGGGAGCAGAACAAAGCTACTGCATTCTGATGAGCAAATACGAGCTATCCAAAGAAGGGAGAGTAAGATTGGAAACCATGGTCCGAACAAATGATGGCTTTGAAATCGCCGATGTGGATTTGAAGCTACGCGGACCAGGTGATTTGATGGGAACCCAACAAAGTGGTGTCACGGATTTGCTGATAGCAGATTTAAGTAAAGACGCTCCGATTTTGACTTTGGCAAGAGATGCCGCACAGCAACTATTGGCTCAGGACCCTACACTAAGTTTATCTGAAAATGCACCTGTTCTTCGACAAGTGAAGCAGCAGAAGAAAACTGCTGTGAATTGGAGCAGAATCAGTTAATTGACGAAGTACGATTTTGGATTTACGTAGCTTTACTGCACCTCAACCCTTATTATCAAGAATTTGCCGAATTGAAAAGTTAAGTGCGTGAATAGGTGTTTTAAATAGTAAATCTAAATTCAAAAAAATTGATTGGCGATTCACTCAACAAACTTCTTTCAGTTCCTTTATTTTTTCTTGGAAAACATTCCTCCAATTCTTCTGAAAATCTGCTTCTCTTTTTCCCAGAAGAAATTAAACTGTCCGAACAAAAAACCATAAACCAAAAGGAAAATCTGATAAAGTGGCAGAACTAATAAAAGATAGAGCAAGGTATTCCAAAACCCTCCTTTTTCCACACCAAAAAAGTCCAGTATCGGTGCTTTGATGAAAAGGATGGTAAAGCCTGTACAGGCAAAAACCAACAAAACCATAATCACTTGAAAAATACTCTTCAATTGCCATTTGGTTTGGAGTCTATGAAGGAAATCAGGTCTGTCTTTTGGTTTTGACATTCACAAAAGTAGTTACAATGATTCTAAATAAAAGAGCCGGTAATGTACCGGCTCTTAATTTTACCAGGAAAAAACTCCTGTATTTAATTTTTGCAATGCTTCATTCTTATAAGTGGCATCCACGAGTAGGGAAACATTATGTCTGCTGCCTCCATAAGAAACCATTCGCACAGGAATATCTTCCAAAGAATCCATCACAGCTTTAATCACTCCTTTAGTTTCCGAAATCTGATTTCCAACGATACAAACAATTGCTTGATTATTATCTACTTCTACAGAACCTAGCGTTTCTAATTCAGCTACAATTTGATCCAAATGGCTCAAATCATCTATTGTCACGGAGACAGCCACCTCCGAAGTGGTGATCATGTCAATCGGAGTTTTGTATTTTTCGAAAATTTCGAAAACTCTGCGTAAGAAACCATAGGCCAAGAGCATCCGGCTAGACTTGATTTTAATCGCCGTAATTCCATCTTTTGCAGCAATCGCTTTCACTCCAATCGCATCCACTTCAGCTTTGATCAATGTTCCGTGAGCTTCAGGCTGCATGGTATTCAGCAATTTCACAGGCACATTATACAATTGGGCTGGCCAGATAGAGGCTGGATGAAGGATTTTTGCTCCGAAATAAGCCAATTCAGCCGCTTCATCAAATGACATAACTGCAATTGGTCTGGTTTTTTCAACGATTCTTGGATCATTGTTATGCATTCCATCGATATCTGTCCAGATTTCGCAGGCAGAAGCCTGGATGGCTGCTGCAACCAAAGATGCGGTGTAATCGCTTCCTCCACGCTTTAGGTTATCGACTTCATTTCGGTGATTTTTACAGATATATCCCTGCGTCACAAAAATCCTTTCTCCTGGATATTCTGCTAAAATTGCTTTGAGTTTTTCAGAAATTTTTCCCAATTCCGGTTCTGAGTTTTCATCAATACTCATAAAATCTAGAGCCGGTAGAAATACTGCCGGAATATTCAATTCTTCCAAAAGCGTATAAAATAGCTTGGTAGAAAGTAATTCTCCCTGAGCCAAGATATCTCTGTTGATCGCTTCATTGAAAGAAATCTTCAATAGGATATTCAAAAACTCAAAATGCTCTTTGATAATCTCTTCGGCTTTGACCCGCGCTTCTTCTGTCTTCAGCAATTCTTTGTAGAAAACTAAATAATGTGCATGTAGCGTATCAATTCTTTCCTTGGCAAGGATTTTATCAGCGGCTGCCAACGCTTCCCCGATACCTACCAGGGCATTAGTGGTGCCTGAGAGAGCAGAAAGAACAACAATCGTAGGTTCATCACCTCTGGTGATCAAGTCTTTCACCTGATGCATTCGCTCGGGTCGACCTACGGAGGTCCCTCCGAATTTCATGATTTTCATGTAGGGTAAATTGTATAGGTTTGTTAGCGTATTTAGAATCCCAGCATTTTTACTGCTGTAATTGCAGCTTCATCGCCTTTATTGCCATGTTTTCCACCTGCACGGTCCAAAGCCTGCTGCTGCGTATTGGGAGTCAAAACTCCAAAAATCACCGGTTTGTTATATTTCAGGCTGACATTGGTAATGCCATGTGCCACTGCGTCGCAGATAAAATCGAAATGCTTTGTTTCGCCCTGGATCACGCATCCCAGACAGATCACTGCATCGATGCTTTCCTCTTGTGCGAGCCACTGAGCCGCAAGCGAGAGTTCAAAAGATCCAGGAACATTCTTTCGGATGATATTTTCTTTTTTTGCTCCATGCTGTAGCAAGGTTTGCAAAGCACCTGAATATAGTGCTTCTGTCACTTCTTCATTCCATTCCGAAACTATGATTCCAAAAGTTTTGGAACTGATATCTGTTAAATTTTTAGACGAATGATCACTTAGGCTTTTTAAGGAAGTTGCCATAATCTCAAATTTTTAAAAGGTATAGACAAAAAAAGAGTAAGACTTTTGGCCTTACTCTTCTCTTTAGTATGCTTTTTAGAGCAGCATTATTGAGCGGCAAGACCTTCTAGGCGCGCCTTGTGTTTTCGTGCTGCAGAAAACTCATAAGATTCAAAGTATTTTTCTTCGATCTCTCCATAAGCCTCTATTGCATTCTGAATCTGACCAGCTTCTTCATATGCAATCGCCAATTTTGCCAAATACTTAGGAGTAAAGAATTTATTAGGCTCATAAGAAGTCGCCTTACTGAAGTAAGAAATTGCTTGATCATTATTACCTAATTCCAAATAAGCATCACCTATCAAAGAATATGCTTGCCCTTGGATCAAATAATCATCGGAAGAAAATTGCTCTAATTCTGTAATTGCTTCTTCAAACTTTCTCTCGGAAAGATAAATGGATCCAATGTAGAAATGTGCCAAATTTGCAGCATCCGTTCTTGGATACTCTTCCACAATGGATAAGAATCCTGAATTAATACCGTCTCCATTAAGCGCAAATTCTGCTGAATCTTGCTCATAATAATAAACTGCCTGAAACATTTCTGCTTGGGCAGCCTTGTTTTGGTTTTGGGTATTGATTTGGAAAAACAGGATACCTCCTATCAATATGATTGCAGCCCCTAATACCCCTGCTAATATTTTACTGTTCTTCTTTAAAAAAGCTTCACCTCTGGATAATCTGTCTGCTATTTCTTCAGGATTCTCCAGAATATCAGTCTGATGGTGAGGATTTACTTTTTTAGATTGTTTCGTTGCCATGATACTCAAATTTCGACCGCAAATATACGCTTTTTATGAATTACACAAAGCCAAATAAAAAAGCCATGAAGCATTTATAACTTCATGGCTCTATGATCAATGCTTTTTTTCTATTTATTCCATCACAAATGGATAGTCTTCTTGAACATAAACATCCTTGAAAGCGTCCATTCCATCAGGCCAAGGCGATTCTTCAGCAAATTTCACTGCATCAGCCACTTTTTTCTTTACCCTATCCACGATTTCAGAAATTTCTTCTTCAGTCAAGATTTTATTCTCTTTGATGGTAGACAAAACTTGTTCTACTGGATCTCGCTGTTTATACTCTTCAACTTCCTCCTTGGTCCTGTATTTCTGTGGATCAGACATAGAGTGACCTTTATATCGGTAAGTCCTCATCTCAAGTAAGGTAGGACCATCACCTCTTCTCGCTCTTTCTGCTGCTTCAGAAACCGCTTCGTGAACTGCTTCCACATTCATTCCGTCTACTGCGAATGATGGCATGTCGTAAGATTCTCCAAGAGTTGATAGATCATCAACGTTTGAAGATCTTTTCACTGCAGTACCCATTGCATAACCGTTGTTTTCGATCACGAAAATTACTGGTGTTTTGTAGAGCATCGCCAAATTTAATGCCTCGTGAAAGGCTCCTTGACGTACTGCACCGTCTCCCATGTAGGTGATACAAAGGTTTTTAGTTCCCTGATATTTTTCTGCGAAGCCAATACCTAAGCCCATTGGTACTTGAGCACCTACGATTCCATGACCTCCCATGAAATTTCTTTCTTTGTCAAAAATGTGCATGGAGCCACCTTTTCCTTTAGTAGTTCCAGTAGCTTTTCCGAAAAGTTCTGCCATTACTGCTCCAGGATCTGTTCCCAGTCCAAGTGGATGGGCATGACATCTATAAGCGGTGATCCACTTATCATCTTTAGTCAAAGCTGAAATCGCTCCGGATGCACAAGCTTCCTGTCCAATATATAAATGACAGAATCCTCTGATTTTTTGTTGACCGTAAAGTTGTCCCGCTTTTTCCTCAAACCTTCTCATTAAGAGCATGCTCTCATACCAATAAGAATAGGTTTCTTTCGAATATTTTACTTTGGACTTGGTCGCTGCAGTTTTCTTTGCCATATCGTAATGATCAAAATATGCTATTTTAGGCCTCAAATATAATCATCCCGACCTAAAAATCAGGCTGCCGCCGAAATAATTCCCCAAACTCATGTACCTCAAGTCTCTGGAGCTCTTACAATTTAAAAATCATGAGAAGAACAAGCTGGATTTTTCTCCACAAATTAATTGTATTGTAGGACTCAATGGAAGTGGAAAGACTAATATCCTGGACGGTATCCATTACCTCTCTTTGACAAAAAGTGCCGTACAATCCAGCGACAGTTTAAACGTCCAGCATGAAAAAGACTTTTTTGCGATCAAAGGTCAATTTGAACTTGCCCAAAAGCCTTTGGAAATCCGATGCACCGTGGAACTTGGTAAAAAAAAGCTGATCTATCAAAATGGAAAAGCGCTGGATAAAACTTCTGAACATGTAGGACTACTTCCAGTTGTTTTGATTGCTCCGGATGATACCGATCTGATCAAAGGAGGTAGCGAAGGAAGGCGAAAGTTTTTTGATGGGCTTTTGTCCCAGTTGGATAAAAATTACCTACATCAACTCATCCGATATCATCATTTTTTAAAACAAAGAAATGCGCTTTTAAAGAAATTTGCAGAAACAGGAAGAAGAGACTTTACATTATTGGACAGCTATGATGAGGAATTAATTGCCTTAAGTGCCAGTCTCTCGTTAAGGAGAAATGAGTTACTCCAAGAAGTTGCCCCACTATTACAAAGTCATTATGCAGATATTTCCCAAGGACAGGAGCAAGTAAGTATTGTTTATAACACAGAAACTTTAAGAGAAGATTTTCATGATTATTTCAAAAGCCTTCGAAAGAAAGACCTGATCACAAAAAACAGCAATGCAGGAATTCATAAAGATGATTTCAGCTTTATGATTGGAGATCATCCTATTCGAAAAATCGGGAGTCAGGGACAGCAAAAGTCTTTTATCATCTCATTGAAATTAGCTCAGTTTAAAATTTTCGAAAAAAAGAAAGGCGAAAAACCAATTTTATTATTGGATGATATTTTTGATAAATTAGATGATCTCAGAATCGCCAAAATGATGGAATTAATCTCTCAACATACCTTTGGGCAGATATTTTTGACGGATGCGAGACCGGAGCGGTCGAAAAAGATACTAGGAGAACTAGATTCCGATGTGTCGTTTTTTCACCTTGAAAAAGGGAAAGTGATTTAATAAAAAAAGAGGCCGAAGCCTCTTTATCCTATTTCCACAAATTCACCGGGTATTCTCCGGCATCATGTAATTGTTTTAGCGCTTGGATCACCACAGGCTTATCTTCTGTGTAAGTGACTCCAAACCAAACTTTCCCTCCTTTTAAAATTTCAAAGGCAGATTTCCCAGACTGAATCAGGTTATTGGCTACGGTTGGGATATAAAATTCAGATTTAAGATTTTCAAGGTTAGCTGGAAGAAATTCATTCCACATCTTTTCAATCTCAACGAAAACGTCTTGATGAAAACCCCAGAAGTTCATACTGACTGGTGTATCCTCTGCAATTTCCAGAACTTCATTTTCCCCTCTGCTTAGAATCTTGTTTCCTTCCCGGGCGATAGAAGTTCTTTCAATCATCCCGATCAAATGTCCTTTCGTATTGGTAGCACAGACACCACGACTGACTGTTCCGTTTTCAGAAAGCACATTTTGGATGGCATAACCTACCATGGCATTCAAATCAGGCTTCACCTCTGTAGTCAGAAATTTCCCTACTTCCATAAATGCCTCTCTTCCATAAAAATCATCGGCATTGATCACAGCAAAAGGTTCTTTGATAGCATCTTTCGCACAAAGTACTGCATGGGCCGTACCAAATGGTTTTTTACGATCTGCTTGCTTTAATTCAGCAGGAACAAAGCTATCCAAAGATTGAACTACAAAGTCAACTTCAATTTTACCCTCCATTTTTGGCAGGAACATTTCTTTGGCTTCCTCAAGTATTTCCTTTCTAACGATAAATACCACTTTGCCGAAACCTGCTTGAATCGCATCGTAAATAGAATATTCTAAAATCGTTTCTCCGCTGGGTCCAAAACCGTCTATTTGTTTATTCCCACCATATCTACTCCCCATTCCGGCAGCTAATACTAAAAGTGTTGGTTTCTTATTCATAGTTTAATCATAATCTGATCGCAAAAATAATTTTTTATTGATAGGGGACAAACCAAAAAAAGAATCTAATTCCATTATTGGAGTTTCTAATCAAACCCAATTTTTAAACTATAATATATTTATTTTCACCTTAAAGGTATATTTAGACCCTCAATTCCATAAAATTCTGATTTTTTTGATTTTAGTGGTTATAATTTTAATCAGCAATAGAATTTGATTTAATTTTTCTATTAACTTCATGCCATTATTTCAATAAACCACTAAATCTATTGTAAAAAATGAAAAAAATAGAGGCTATTATTCGAACTTCTCGATTTGACCAAATACATGCTTGTATAGCTGCATTGGGAGTTAAGTTCCTCACTTTTTATGAAGTGAAAGGAATGGGTTTAGAGCATGCTCGTCAACAGACATATCGTGGAGTTGCCTATGAACCTGCCTACATCCCAAGAACGAAGCTGGAAATTGTTACAGTAGAGGAGCTTGTAGAGCCTGTGATCAATTGTATCCTTGCCGAAGGCAAAACAGGTGAAATAGGCGATGGGAAAATCTTTGTTTACGATGTGCTAGAAGCATATCGAATTCGAAACACAGACATGGGCGAGAACGCTCTATAATTTTCATTTTCACTCAAAGAACACTCAAACCTATGCAAGAATTATTTACTGTCAATAACCTATGGATGATGGTGGCCACAACAATGGTTTTCATCATGCATCTTGGGTTTGCAAGCTTAGAAGCTGGCTTGACTCGTGCAAAAAACACCGTGAATATCTTATTTAAAAACACCATCATCCCTGCGATAGGCCTACTGACTTACGCCTTTGTCGGTTTTAACCTGATGTACCCAGGTGCAGATTTTGCAGGATCCTTCTTTGGATTTGCTGGATTTGGCTTACCCCTCCCAGAAGGTTGGGATTCCAGCAATTACAATGAAGGATATACTTTCTTTACAGATTTTATTTTTCAGGCAATGTTTGCCGCCACTGCTGCAACTATCGTTTCAGGTGCAGTAGCAGAGCGGGTGAAACTTGGACCTTTTATCTTCTTCTCCATCCTCTATGTTGCAATATGCTACCCAATTGTAGGAATGTGGAAATGGGGAGGTGGATTTCTAAATACACTTGAAACTCCCTTTTATGACTTTGCAGGCTCTACGATTGTACATTCCGTAGGTGGCTGGGGAGCTCTAATAGGAGCTTTCTTACTAGGCCCAAGAATTGGAAAATATACGGAAAGTGGAATGAAAGCGATCCCAGGGCATAACATCCCCATGGCAACAGTAGGGGTATTCCTTCTTTGGTTTGGATGGTTTGGGTTTAACGGCGGATCAGTATTGAGTGCCGATCCAGGATTAGTTTCTAAAGTTTTCGTCACTACATGTATAGCAGCCTCTGCCGGTGCATTTGGAGCTTTGATTGTCTCTTATTTAAAGTTCAAGACTTACGATATCACCATGGTCCTCAATGGAATTTTGGCTGGACTTGTTGGAATTACTGCAGGAGCTGATCAAATGGGGGTTGGAGAATCTGCTATCATTGGATTTATTGGGGGAGGACTAATTGTTTTTGCAGTAGTTTTCTTTGACAAAATCAAAGTGGATGATCCTGTTGGAGCAATTTCTGTCCATCTTGTAGGAGGTATCTGGGGAACTTTAGCTGTTGGTATCTTTGGTGATTTGGCAGGAATAGGGCAATTTGTATCACAATTAATTGGAGTTGTATCAGTTGGGGCTTTCTGCGTGGCATTCAGCTGGATTGTTTTCTATACTTTAAAGAAAACTATTGGGATCAGAGTAGATGAAAAAGAAGAAACTGAAGGGCTGGATATCAACGAACACTCGATGAGTGCTTATCCGGATTTCAACATAAAAGATTAATAATTGTAAATTACCACCAACCAAAAAAAGCCCCGAACCTTAATTGGAACGGGGTTTTTATAGTTTTAAACGGGTTGGAAATAACGATTGAGGGTACTTTGATGAATTTTACCAAACATTTCATAGCACCATTCTCTAAATCCCTCAAATTCTGATGGTAAAATAAGTTTTAAACCTTTCTTCAGTTCTCGTTCAAATAAATAGGCACTGAAGCTAACTTTTTGCAGAATGGTCTTCACATATTCTATCATAGTTTAAAGAGTTTAGGGTTTATTAACTGAAATTAATTTAAGGTACGAAAGTATTTATTCAGATGTTACGTTAATTAAGGGTTACTAAAAATAGAATATTCCCTAATTTCGCAACCATGATTAAAACGATCCTTCAAACAACTTTGGTATTCATAGCACTACTATTTATTGGTAATGTTTATGGCCAGGCTGTACAGATAGAACTGGGTCCTGATGAAATTGGATTGAATGAAACATTTACGATTAAAGTAACATTATCTAACGACAAAATAAAGTCCTACGATCAGTTCCCTGAAATTCCTAGTTTTCAAAAACAAGGAATTTCGCAGTCTTCTTCCATGAATTTAATAAATGGGCAGATGAGTAGTTCAAATAGTATTATCCAATACTACAAACCTACCAGAAAAGGAGAATATACTCTACCTTCATTCGATGTACTCATTAATGGAAATGCATATTCTTCCGCTGGAAAAACCATTAAAGTGGGAGATGAAACCAGCTCATCCTCCTCAAGGGTCCAAGATCCTTTTGCAGATTTTTTTGGGAGATCTCCTGTAGAAGAGCCAGAATATGTTGAATTGGAAGATGACGCATTTTTCTCATTATCTGTTGACAAAGAAGATGTTTATGTGGGAGAAGGATTCAACCTTAGTCTGGCTTTTTATATGTCAGAAGCCAACCAAGCTCCTTTTCGGTTTTATGAACCTGGAAGACAGTTAGATGAAATTCTAAAAAAGGTAAAACCTAACAATGTTTGGGAAGAAAACTACAATATTACAAACATAGAACCCGAGCAAGTTACTATTAACGGAAAACGATGGACAAGATATAAAGTATTCGAAGCTACATTTTATCCGTTTTCTGATGGAGAAATTGAAATACCTAGGATCTCATGGGAAATGATTAAATACCGGGTTGCCAAAAATCCAACCTTCTTTGGAGCAAACAGGCAAGAAGATTTCAAGACTTTCTACTCCAGTGCCAAAACTATCAAAGTCAACCCGCTTCCTCCACACCCATTAAAAAATGAAGTGAGTGTAGGAGAGTACCAGTTACGTGAAAACATCAAAGACATAGAGGTAGAGACAGGCCAAGGATTTGATTATAATCTTGGCATTAGCGGAGTTGGAAATATTAATGCCATACAGCCTCCAAGAAGAATCTCTCAGGCAAACATAAATACCTATGACCCTAATGTCAGGCAGCAAATAAACCGAGGTTATGGGCGGGTATCCGGAATAAAGGAATTCAACTATTACATTACGATCAATGAAGCAGGAGAGATCGATTTGGCTGATTACTTTGAATGGATTTATTTTGATCCTTCAAGAGAAGTTTACGACACACTTCGCCCTCAAGCTAAAATAAATGTAGTCGGCGAGAGCAAAGTCAATCAAGCTTTATCAAACCAAAGACTGGGAGGACTTTATGATCGAATTGATATTGAGGATAACCGGTTTTTAAACGAGCAATATAAATACTATTTTACCACGGCAATCAATCTGCTTTTATTGGCAGCAGTCATTTTGTTGGCGGTTTTGATCATAAGAAAGAAGTAATGGGTAATTCATTTGGAAAGCTATTCAAGATCTCAACATTTGGGGAATCACATGGGATAGCTTTAGGTGTAGTATTAGAAGGATGTCCAGCGGGATTAACGATTGATGAAGAAAAAATCCGATTGGAAATGCAGCGCAGAAAGCCAGGGCAGTCCAAAATCACTACACAGCGTAAAGAAGAAGATGTTATTGAAATTCTTTCGGGAGTTTTTGAGGGAAAGAGCACTGGAACTCCCATTGGAATAGTCATCCGCAATGCAGATCAAAAAAGTAAAGATTATTCTCATATATCAGATAAATTTCGACCTTCTCATGCTGATTTCACATACTTCGAAAAATATGGTATTAGAGATTATCGTGGAGGAGGCAGAAGTAGTGCGAGAGAAACAGCTGCTCGGGTAGCAGCGGGAGCAATCGCAAAACAACTTTTGGATCATTACGGGGTTTCCCTTCAGGCTTTCGTTACCCAGGTGGGAGATTTGAAATTAGTTAAACCCTATCAGGAAATGGATCTAAGCTTGGCTGAAAAAAATATTATAAGATGCCCTGATCCTGAAATGGCTGAACAAATGATCCAGTTGATTGACTCAGTTAGACTCGACCGAGATACCATTGGTGGAGTAGTGACTTGTGTCATCAAAAACACTCCTGCTGGTATAGGCGAACCTGTTTTTGACAGATTACATGCTGAACTGGGAAAAGCAATGCTTAGTATTAATGCAGTAAAAGGATTTGAATACGGAAGTGGTTTCGAAGGTATTAAAATGAGAGGCTCTCAGCATAATGATACCTTTGTAAATGAAGGCGGTCGTGTTAAAACCAAAACGAATTATTCTGGGGGGATCCAAGGAGGAATTTCAAATGGCGAAGACATTTATTTTAATGTAGCTTTTAAGCCTGTAGCCACTATCATGCAAGATCAGGAATCCTTGAATGAAGCAGGAGAAACCATCACAGTATCAGGAAAAGGACGTCATGACCCTTGCGTAGTACCTAGAGCCGTACCGATTGTGGAAGCAATGGCGGCCTTGGTCATAGCCGATTATCTTTTATTATCAAAAACCAATAAACTTCAGGATCTATAAAACTTTTCAAATGCGAAAGAAAATACCATTACATACACAAATCATTATTGGCCTTGTTCTTGGACTAATCTTCGGTCTGGTTGTTATCCGTACTGATATTCCAAGTTCTTTAACCATCGATTTCATCAAGCCAATAGGCACTATATTTATTAATGGCTTGAAAATGATTGCCATGCCATTGGTATTAGCCTCATTGATCATTGGAGTATCTAATCTTGGGGATATTTCTAAACTAAGCCGAATTGGGGGAAAGACAATTATTACCTTTATCATTACCACGGTAATTGCTATTTCGGTTGGACTCACCTTAGTGAATGTATTCAAGCCTGGAAAAAGTTTACCTGTTGAGACTAGAGAAAATTTGATGGCACTTTACGAAGGTGATGTCAGTAAAAAATCTGATGCAGCGGCAAAATTTCAAGAGCAAAGTCCACTTCAACCAATAGTGGATATGGTTCCTGAAAACTTTTTCTTAGCTACAACGGACAATGCGGCAATGCTTCAAGTAGTTTTCTTCGCTATAATTGCTGGTATCGCCCTGTTACAAATACCTAAACATAAGGCAGGACCAGTGATTGCTTTTTTTGATGGATTTAACGATCTAATTATTCAGATTGTGAATTACATCATGTTGATAGCTCCTTATGGGGTATTCGCTCTTATGGCTTCTTTAATTGTAGAGATAGCTGGTGACAACCCAGATTCTGCTTTTGATTTGTTATTTGCTTTATTAAAATACAGCATGATTGTACTTGGAGGCTTGTTCTTCATGATGCTGGTTATTTACCCTTTGCTCTTAAAAAGCTTTACCAAAGTCCCATATCTGGAATTTTTCAAGAAAATTAGACCTGCCCAGCTATTAGCTTTCTCTACTAGTTCTAGTTCAGCTACTCTCCCAGTGACTATGAAAATAGCTGAAGAAGAGATTGGTGTGTCCGAAGAGATTTCCTCTTTCGTACTTCCTTTAGGCGCAACTATCAATATGAATGGTACGAGTCTTTACCAAAGTGTCGCTGCGGTTTTTATTGCTCAAGCACTTGGAATGGAACTTTCTTTTTCTCAGCAACTGATGATTGTTCTGACATCCACTTTGGCGGCTATAGGCTCTGCAGGCGTCCCTGGAGCCGGATTAATTATGTTAATTGTTGTTCTGGAATCCATAGGAGTTCCTGCAGCAGGAATTGCTCTAATTATGGCCCCAGATAGGATTTTGGATATGTTTAGAACTGTGATTAACGTAACAGGTGATGTAGTTGTGACAACGGTAGTTGCAAGTACAGAAGGTGAACTTCCTGAAGGTTTACTCAGAAAATCTAACCCTTTCACTGCTAATGAAAGTGTTCAAGATTCTTAATTATTATAGATAGATCAAAAAAAGGATGTATTTCAAATAGAAATACATCCTTTTTTTATTTATTCGGTGGGTATTATTTCAAACTTCCAATCATATCTTCTGGCTTTACCCATTCATCAAATTGTTCGCTAGTCAATAAGCCTAAAGCAATGGCAGCTTCTCTTAAGCTGGTTCCTTCTTTATGAGCTTTTTTGGCAATAGCCGCCGCATTTTCATAACCGATGTGAGGATTTAGCGCTGTTACAAGCATTAAAGAATTCTCTAAATGTCTTTTTATTACTGCATCATTTGGCTTGATCCCTACTGCACAATTATCATTGAATGAAACACATGCATCGCCTAGTAATCTAGCAGATTGTAAAAAGTTTGTAGCAATCAATGGCTTGAATACATTCAATTCAAAATGGCCGGTTGCCCCTCCGATAGAGATAGCTACGTCATTTCCCATGATCTGGGCAGCAACCATAGTAATAGCCTCTACTTGAGTTGGATTTACTTTACCCGGCATAATCGAAGATCCTGGCTCATTCTCAGGAATTAAGATTTCACCAATTCCTGATCTTGGGCCTGAAGAAAGCATCCGAATATCATTTGCAATTTTCATCAAACTAACAGCAACTTGTTTTAAAGCGCCATGTGTTTCTACCATTGCATCATGAGCAGCTAGTGCCTCAAATTTATTTGGAGCTGTAACAAATGGCTGCTCAGATATATCTGCAATTTTTTGTGCCACAAGCTCTGAATATCCTTTTGGAGTATTTAGTCCAGTTCCCACTGCAGTACCTCCCAATGCTAGTTCAGATAAGTGGCTAAGAGTATTTTTTATAGCTTTAATTCCATGATCCAATTGAGCTACATAGCCACTAAATTCCTGACCTAGTGTCAAAGGTGTAGCATCCATAAAATGGGTTCGGCCAATTTTCACTACCATTTTGAATGATTCCGACTTGTCATGAAGAGTATCTCTTAATTTCTGGATCCCTGGCAAAGTCGTTTCCATCACCATTTTATAGGCAGCAATGTGCATTGCCGTAGGATAGGTATCATTCGATGATTGTGATTTATTTACATCATCATTTGGGTGAATTTTCTTTTTTGAATCTTCCAAAGAACCACCCATTAAAACATGAGCCCGATAAGCAATTACCTCGTTTGTGTTCATATTGGACTGGGTGCCTGAACCTGTTTGCCAAACTACCAACGGAAATTGGTCATCAAGTTTCCCTTCTAGGATCTCGTCACAGACTTTGCCGATAATAATTGCCTTATCCTTTTCTAAAACCCCAAGTTCGGCATTTGTAAATGCCGCAGCTTTCTTAAGAATAGCAAATGCCTTTATTATCTCAATTGGCATTCTATTTTTTTCACCTCCAATTTTAAAGTTGTTGATGGAACGCTGAGTTTGGGCTCCCCAATATTTATCAGCTGGCACCTCTACAGGCCCCATGGTGTCATGTTCGATACGTATGCTCATATTTTCGGATTATTGAAATTGATTTTGCCAAAATTAAGGCTTCTACTCTTTTTTCCCTAACAGGGTAAATTAATCCTTCAATTGAAAATTAATCAGCTGATGAAATACTTTTCTTGAAGCCTTAACTTGCCTATTAAAAAAAAAGACTGCCCCTCCATAATTGAGAATAGCTAAAGCTAGACAAATAGCTCCAAAATTGAAGTTTTGTGAAATGGCAAAAAAATAGGCAACAAACCCTACTAGTATGACACTCCAAAATGCCAGAAAGAAAATAGCTCCAGGAAATAGTTTGTATTTCAAAAAAATAATACTTCCTCTTGCCGTTTCTTCAACCTGCCCAACGACAAGTGGAATAAATGTATTCCCTTTATCTATTACTCTTGAAATTTGAAAACCTTTTTGCCCAACCATTCCATTGAATAAAATCTTTTTATTCCCTACCGTCCTTTTATCCAAATAATTTACTTCAGCAGTCACTCGGATCAAGTGTCCTAGTACTTCTTGTTTTGAAAGAGCACTTACTAAAGTTTCACTATGATAAGGTAATAGGTTCAATTCTTCTATTTTACAGCTATACAGGATATTTCTACATTTACATTTTTCGGAAGCTTACTTACTTCAACTGTTTCCCGGGCTGGAGGGTTTATTTTAAAATATTTCGAATATGCTTCATTTATTGTACCAAATTCATCCATACTTTTTATAAAAATGGTACATTTTACAACATCTGAAAAGGTAAAATCAGCAGCTCTTAATACCGCTTCTATATTTTTCATCACCGCATGCGTTTCTTCTGTAATGTTTTCGTTGATTAGTTCACCTGACTCTGAATCTAGCGCTATCTGACCGGAAACATATAAGGTGTTTCCTGCTAAAACTGCCTGAGAATAAGGGCCTATTGGCGCTGGGGCCTCTTTCGTAAAAATGATTTTATTTGACATCTCCAAAATTTAATATGTGGTGTTTCTTTTTAGTTATTGCATGTACTGACTTATAGTAAACTAGAATAATTATTTTTTGCTTACTTCTACTTTTGATTTAAGAAATTGATTAAAGCATCTTAGCTTCATTCCAATAAATATCCATTTCTGCAAGAGTCATGTTTGCAAGGCTCTTCCCGGATTCCTTTGCTGCATTTTCCAAATATTGAAATCTCTTAATAAATTTAAGATTTGTCCTTTCCAACGCTTCTTCAGGGTTGATATCTATAAATCTAGCATAATTTATAAGCGAGAACAGTAAATCACCAAACTCACTAGTAGCCTTATCCTTGTTTATTTCTGAGTCTGAGGACGCATTAAACTCCTCTTTAAACTCTTGCATCTCCTCCTCGACCTTCTCCCAAACCTGTTGTTTCTCTTCCCAATCAAAACCAACTCCTCTTGCTTTTTCTTGAATTCTCATTGACTTAATTAAGGCTGGCAATGATTTAGGGACACCACCTAATACAGAGGTATTCCCCTTTTCTTTAAGCTTAATTTTCTCCCAATTTTGTTTTACTTCTTCCTCATCATCTACTTTAGTGTCACCATAAATATGCGGGTGTCTTCTAATCAATTTTTCGCACAAGGACTCAATCAAGGTACTGATATCAAAATCGTTTTTCTCGGATCCTATTTTGGCATAAAAGACAATATGAAGTAGGATATCTCCCAATTCTTTTTTTATTTCCTCTGGATTTCCTTCTAATATGGCATCAGAAAGCTCAAATGTTTCTTCAATTGTCAAATGCCTTAGACTTTCAGTAGTTTGTTTTTTATCCCAAGGACATTGAGCTCTTAGCTCATCCATGATGGTCAATAATCTATCAAATGATGCCAATTGCTGGGCTCTGGTACTCAAATTAGACATAGTGAAGGAAACTAAGCTAGAATTGTGGACGTTTTCGAAGTAAAGCTTTAAATTTGCGCAAATTTATTCGTTATGGCAACAGTATATCTAACCCTTGGTTTTGTAGCCCTTTTCTTTATTTTGATGTCAGTTAGGCTGATTTTCTTGAAGAATGGGGAGTTTAAAGGCACTTGCGCCTCCCAAAACCCTTATTTAAACAAAGATGGTGAAACCTGCAGTTATTGTGGCAAAACCGTTGACTCAACAAGCAGCTGCGGTAATCCAGACAATGAGGTGGATAAAGTATTGGCCAAATTCAAGTAAAATTATATTCAAATAACCTTTAGAGAATCACATTTTTCACAAAATTAATTACCATACGTGTCGTTAATAAAATCTATCTCTGGCATAAGAGGGACAATTGGAGGTAAAGCAGGCGAAGGGCTCACTCCAGTCGATGTTGTAAAATTCACTTCTGCATACGGGGCATGGGTATTAGAAAATACCGGAAATCCTAAAATAATTATAGGGAGGGATGCTAGACTCTCAGGAGAGATGGTCTCAAAATTAGTTTCTGCCACGCTCCAAGGAATGGGAATCCATGTGATCGATCTCGGCTTGAGCACCACCCCAACAGTAGAATTCGCAGTTCCTTTAGAAAAAGCTGGGGGAGGTATTATCTTAACAGCGAGTCATAATCCTATTCAGTGGAATGCTTTAAAACTTTTGAATTCAAAGGGAGAGTTTATTTCAGATTCCGAAGGAAAAGACATTCTTGAAAAAGCTGAGAAAGAAGACTTCACGTTTGCTGAAGTAAAAAAGATTGGTGCCTACACTCAAATTGATGACTACATAGATCGCCATATTCAGCACGTGCTGGATTTAGAATTAGTAGATAAAGAAGCTATCGCTGCAAGGAATTTTAAAATCGTAGTAGACGCTGTAAATTCTACAGGGGGCATTGCAGTACCAAAGCTTTTAAAAGCACTGGGTGTAAATGAAATAGAGGAAATGTACTGTACACCAGATGGTCATTTCCCACATAATCCTGAGCCTCTTCCAGAAAACTTAAGGGATATATCCCAAAAACTTGAGAAAGGAAGTTTTGACCTTGGAATTGTAGTTGACCCTGATGTAGATAGACTTGCATTTATAAATGAGGATGGTTCTGCATTTGGAGAAGAATATACTTTAGTTGCAGTCGCAGATTATGTACTTTCCAAAACTAAGGGCAACACAGTCTCAAACTTAAGTTCTACCAGAGCATTAAGAGACGTCACCGAAAAACATGGAGGAACCTATACTGCTGCTGCAGTAGGTGAGGTAAATGTTGTCAACCAAATGAAAGCAGTGGATGCCGTGATAGGTGGAGAAGGTAATGGGGGTATTATTTATCCTGCATCCCATTATGGACGAGATGCATTAGTGGGAATTGGATTATTCCTTACCCATTTGGCAAATTTTGGAAAAACTATTTCCAGATTGAGAGCCAGCTATCCAAACTATTATATTTCAAAAAACAAGATCGAACTCACTCCTGAAATTGATGTAGATATAATTCTTGTCGAAATAAAAGAGAAATATAAAAAGCAACCTATCAATGACATCGATGGGGTAAAAATTGAATTTGAAAAAGAATGGGTACATTTGCGAAAGTCTAATACAGAGCCAATTATCCGTATTTATTCAGAATCTGAATCTGAAGCCACTGCTGAGCATCTTGCAAAAAAAATCATGCAGGATATTAAGGAAATTGTTAGTAAATCTCTTCTATAAATATCCTTATTAAGTTATTGACCCAAGTAAAGAAAAGATGAAAGTATATTTAGATAATGCAGCTACCACTGCGATGGACGATAGAGTGATCGAAGCCATGTTGCCGTTCATGAAATCCCATTATGGAAACCCTTCTTCTGTACACAGCCAAGGTAGAGAAGTGCGTACAGCCATAGAAAGAGCCAGGAAAAAAGTAGCTGAATTATTAAACACTTCACCATCTGAAATTTTTTTTACTTCTGGAGGAACAGAAGCAGATAACACCGCAATAGTTTGTGGGATTGAAAGTCATGGTATCAAACATGCTATTACCTCTCCATTAGAGCATCATGCGGTTCTTCACACCTTAGAAATTTGTGAGAAAAAAGGCCTTATAAAGCTTAGTATTTTAGATGTAAACGAAAACGGAGAAATTGATTTTAATCAATTAGAAGAATTGCTAAAAGAAAATCCTAATTCGTTGGTTTCTTTAATGCATGCTAATAATGAAATTGGGAATCTGAACGATCTTTCAAAAATCGGTGATCTTTGTAAGGAGTATTCAGCTTTCTTTCATTCCGACACTGTTCAGACAATGGGGCATTATGTACATGATCTAAAATCTCTACCTGTAGACTCAATAGTTGCTGGTGGGCATAAATTTCATGGTCCTAAAGGATCTGGATTTTTATATGTTCGAAAGGATAAGAAAATCCATCCCTTCATTCATGGGGGTGCTCAAGAAAGAAATATGCGAGGAGGCACCGAAAATGTGATTGGTATCATTGGAATTACCAAAGCTCTTGAACTTGCCTATTCAGAAATGGAAAGTCATCAAAGACATGTTACCTCTTTAAAAAAGTACTTTATTAAAAGCCTGCCGGAAGCAATTCCTGATGTATTATTCAATGGCCTATCTAAAGATTTGGACAAAAGCTTATATACGGTATTAAATGTGAGCCTTCCCCCCTCTGAAGCGAATAGAGGAATGCTTCTTTTTAATCTGGATTTAGAGGGCATTTCAGCTTCTGGAGGATCTGCATGTAGCTCTGGAGCTACAGTTGGTTCACATGTTCTTAGAGCATTGAATCACAAGCCAGAAAGAGATGCCGTTCGATTCTCCTTTAGTAGATATAATACAATCGAAGAAATAGATTATACTATTTCGAAATTAAAAGACCTCTATGCGGTAGAGGCATAAAAAAGTAAATGAAATACCCCTAAAAATCAAACTCTTTTTAGGGGTATATTTTTATTCTTGCGGCTTAGATCCAGCAGGTTTATACCCTAGTGAATAGGGCGTCCAAATTTCATAAATAGGGTTTCCCGTGGAGCTTTGGCCAGAGTGGTGCCATTCCCCATCAATAACTTCAAAATCAAATCCTAAGCTTGCTCCAACTCGGCTATCATCTCTTGAGAAAAAAGTAATGTTTTCTACATATTTCCCATTTTCAGCTGTATAGGTTCCTCCCCCGGAACCTGAAAACTCTTTCGTTTCGGAATTAAATGCAACCCACTGAAATCTTCCCCCACCAAGGATTTTGATAGTTCTACGGGCACCTGGTGTAGACCTTGAGATCTCTCCATCCCTTTTTCTTCCCGTAATTACCCAGTTTCCAGACAAGGCGTCTTTTCTTTCTGGGAGTTTTTCCCATATTTCTACTAGCATCCTTCCATTTATTTCTGATGAAATCACCATTTTCCCATTGGTGAGATCCAATTTATATTTATTTGTGGTTCCTACCTGGGGAGGATCAAGGGTGAAAAAATCCAAAGTTTCATAATAATAGCCATCTTTGAATTCAATAGGACCACCCCCAGCACCTATAAAGTGATTATCAGCTAACTTTTTAGCTCCAAAAGAAAAATAATTATCCTGGTAAATTTTAACATATTCTTCTTCCGTAATTTCATTTCCATTTTGATGCGTTAATTTCCAGGCACCGTCTAAGTCTTGGGCCTGTGTCCAGGCAAAAATTAAAAGTAGAGGAATCAATACAAATCTTTTCATTTTTGTTTGGGTTTAAGTCTTCCTTATTCTGAAAATTCCGTAAGAAATATCAGAAAACCAATCATTCTAATGCTATTTCTAGCCTAATATCAAATAAAATTTTTGAAGAATTATGAAAAAGTATACCCTCGGTAATTCCAAAGAAGAAATCTTGTTGATGTTTCCGCAAAAAAGCATCAAGAAAGTATTGGTCGGAGAAAAAAAGATTGCAGTGGTAAGAATAGGATTAGAAATTTACTCATTTCAGTCAAATTGCCCACATCGAGGTGCTTCTTTGATAAATGGAATCATAAATGTCTCTCAAGAAATAATTTGCCCGCTACATGAATATAGATTTGATATGAAATCCGGCAATGTAATAGTGGGTTCATGTCAAGACCTAGAAATTTATCCTAATAATTTAACTGATACTGGATTAGAAATAATTATGCCTTAATGTAGCTTTGATCCATTAGGAACCTGTTTATCTACACCCGCTAAAACAATCCCTCCTTCTTCTGCTAAAAAACCCGTAACCAAAACCTCTGACATGAAATTTGCAATTTGTCTAGGTGCCAAATTGCAAACGCAGATAACTTGTCTCCCGATTAAGTTTTCAATTGAGTAATGTGCAGTAATCTGAGCAGAGGATTTTTTGATCCCGATTTCATCTCCAAGATCAATCCAAATTTTATATGCCGGTTTCCGGGCTTTTTCAAAAATTTCTGAACGTACAATTGTACCGACCCTTAATTCAATTTTATCGAAATCTTTGTAGTCAATCGTTTGCATAGACAATTTTTTTTATAATTTTATGAACCTTTTGCAAATTCTGTAGTTAACTTAGTAAGTATACAATTTTACAAATGTTCATGAAACCTTCATATCCTTTTAAGAAAATCGGCATTTCAGCATTATCCTTGATGGTATTTTGCTTTTTAGCAGGTGAATCTTTTGCACAAGGTGAGCAAGAAAAAGTGGATTTAGAAAATGTAAAACAGACTGAAAAGCTCATCATCGAAGATCAAAGTCAAAATTCTGAGATTAATTCTCCAAAAGTTCTCCCTTCTAAAGTATTGTCTAATCCATTAAACAAAAATTTAGTGAAAAGAGATTTACCAGCTGGGGGTGTTGATAAAGAAATCAAAAAAGAAGAATCTTCTCCCTCAACTTTATCTTTCAACATTTTTCTTTATATAGTTGATAAATTCAAAGCTGATTAAATTCGGTTTAAAATAAATAAAAAATGAGGCTTTAGAGCCTCATTTTTTATTTTCACTTATTTTTAACTAATTCTAACTTTTTGAAATGAACTGTTCAAGCTCGCTTAGTTTTAACATTCCTTCATAATAAGCTCTTCCAAATACTGCTGCACCCAAACCTATGTCTTTTAATTTTTTGAAATCCTCTATATTCCTTACACCACCACTAGCAGCAATATTCAGGTTGGGGAATTTCTTTACAAGGTCTGCATAAAGTTCAAAATTAGGCCCTTGCATAACTCCATCTCTAGTCACATCAGAGCACTTAAGAAACTTTAATCCTCTTTCATAAAAAAACTCGATATGATCATATAAATCTATTTCTGTTTTCTTTAGCCAACCTTTGATTTTTATTTTATGATCTTCGGGATTCGTATCAGCCGCAAGGTTAATTTTTTCACGTCCATATGACAATATAAACTGGCTGAATCTTTCGGGATAGTTTGCAGCGGCTGAAGCAATAGTCACAGTCTTTGCTCCAAACTCAAAACATTTAATAACATCCCCATCTGTGGATATTCCTCCTGTAAAGTCTATTTTAAGATTTGTATATCCTGCTATCGCTTCAAGAATATGATAATTTTTAGGCTCTCCCCTTCTAGCTCCATCTAAGTCAACTAGGTGAAGCCTTTTAATTCCAATAGATTCAAATTCTTGGGCAATCTCTAAAGGATTATTAGAAATTGCCTCTTCAGTAGCGAAATCACCTCTTTTCAGACGGACACATTTGCCATTTATCAACCAAATCGAAGGAATTATTTCAAACATGTGATACAATTATAGGTTTTTAGAGCTGCTATTTATTAAAATTTCCCTTAAAGATAATACAGAAGCGGTAATCATATCCCGCTATAAATGAAAACTAGTGAAAATTCAGCCTCAATTCATTAAAAATTAAATGATATCCGTTTATTGAATTTTCAACTTGGCAATTTTCCCATTGGAGCCAGAGGCCCATATTGCTTCTTCAGTATGTCCAAGTTTCACTGAATGAAATCCTTCAGCGGAAAAACTCTCCCAAGTTAACCCTCCATCTTTGGAAAAATCTGATCCAGTAGGCCCGACCGCTAACAACCAATGAAATCTTGGAAAATAAACAACCCCAGACCTATACCCTTTTGGTGCAGTAGATGGGATTCCCCATTCTTCATTTTCGGAATTGAAGGAAGCTGCATTAGAAATAGTATCCTGCATTTCAATATAATCACCTCCCACTAAAAAAACCTGTTTATTACCCATGGTAGCAACGGAAAATATTCCTTTAGATGGTTCACCTTGGACAATAGGGGACTTCCACTTCTTCCAAGTTTCTCCTTGATCAGGAGAATAATGCAAATTTGCTTCAGCTCCCCCACTGCCTAACCAGAGATTATTATCATTTGCCACAAGGGATGTTGCGCTAGCAGCAAACCCTGCCTCACCATCTGATGCGTCCGGCAGATTGCTTACCGGATACCAAGAATCACCTTGATTTGAAGTTTGCAAAATCATCCACCTCCCTTCAATAGGATCTCCAACAATAAACCCTTGATCCGGGTTGGAAAATGAAATTCCATCTAAAAATGCATCTTTTACCTCTTGATGTTTTAAATCCCAAGATTTCCCGCCATCCATAGTTTTATAAATGACTGCTGGTTGACCTGCAGAAACAGCTATAGCTTTAACTGCATCAAAAGCGTGTATGGATCTAAAATCTACTGTATCAAGTCCTGCAATGACACCATGATCCCATGTTAAACCACCATCAATAGTTTTCAACCAAGTACCTCCACTGCCAGTTGCCCAAGCAATTTCATCTGTAACTGGAGAAAGCCCCCTAAGGGAGGCTTTAACAGGGACTTCAAATATTTCCCAGCCTTTTGGACCATCAGGGATATTTATTTCACTTGTCTGACAGGAAATTAAAAACCCTAAAGACAAAATGGATAAGAATTTTCGCATTGGCGAAATTAAGAGATATCTACTTTTCTATAAGCTTCAATTAACGCTTTTTCTCCTTCTACTCCAGGATTGGCATTTCCGTGTTCCATTCCGCAAATACCTTTAAATCCTTTTTCGCTTATGAATTTAAAAACATTACCATAATTAATTTCTCCGGTACCCGGTTCTTTTCTTCCTGGATTATCTCCTATTTGGATATATGCAATCTCATCCCATGTCTTTTGCATGGTAGCTATTAGATTCCCCTCGTTTCGCTGCATATGGTAGATGTCATAGAGGATTTTACATGCTGGGCTGTCCACTGCTTTACAAATCATATAAGATTGATCAGCATGTCTTAAAAACAGATCTGGGTTATCACTAAGTGGTTCCATCACCATTACTAATCCATGAGGCTCAAAAATTTCAGCAGCTCTCTTATAAGCTTCAATTATATTGCCTGTCTGAACTCCCATAGGAAGATTTCTTTCAAAATACCCTGGTACCACGGTCATCCATTTTGCATTGACCCGCTTGGCCACCTCAACTGAATTCCTACATGTCTCAAGAAACGTATCCAAAAACTCTTGTTTGCCAGTGGTAAGAGATACTTTCCAGTTATCTCCACCTTCAATGACAAAAACACCCATTCTCATTCCCAAAGACTCCATCGTCTTGGCAATTAAAGTTTGATCCTCTAAAGATCGTCTTAGCATCCCATTATCTTCCAAAGAACGGAATCCCTGGTCGGCCATAAATTTCAACTCGTCTACAAGTCCTCCAGGCGCTGAGTTTTTAAACATTCCGAAATGAGGAGCAAAATCCATATTGAAGGTTGGTTCTGCTTTTTCAGGATTTGAGGCAAAAGAAGGAATAACAGCTCCCGAAGCAAATGTCAAGGCCGAGCCACTAAGTCCAAGGTTTCTTAAAAATTTTCTTCTTTCCATGATTTATACCGTTACAGTTTTTCCAGGAATCGCATGTGGATAGAACCCATCAGAATCAGGGACCAACTTAGGAGTTGCATCCCAAGCTAAGGTATCTGGGAAAAGATTGATTTCGGAGTTAATAGCTTCATCCATGGTTATTACTTTCCCAGAATATGTAGC
>NZ_JAHEBC010000157.1 GCF_024642405.1 Algoriphagus sp.
GGTACAGGTGGATCAATGTGTGGTACCTCCAAATACCTGAAAGAGCAGAATCCAGATGTGGTGACTGTTGGCATTGATACATATGGATCAGTTTTCAAAAAATATAAGGAAACAGGCATTTTTGATGAAAAGGAGGTATATCCATATCTGACCGAAGGGATTGGTGAGGACATTCTTCCAAAGAATGTTGACTTCGATATGATTGACCATTTCGTTAAAGTGACTGATAAAGATGCCGCTGTAATGACTCGTCGTTTAGCAAGGGAAGAAGGCTTATTTGTGGGTTGGTCTTGCGGTTCCGCTGTTCATGGGGCATTGGAATGGGCGAAAGAAAATCTAAATGAAGGGGATCAAATGGTGATTATTTTACCGGATCATGGAACTCGCTATTTAGGAAAAGTCTATAATGATGAGTGGATGAGAAACCATGGTTTCTTAGAGGATAGAACTTACTCTACTGCTAGAGATATTATTTCTCAACGGGAAGGAAATTATCAACTGGTGTCATCGTTTAAATCAGATTCAGTTCGGGAAGCAATTGGTTTGATGAATAAAACAAGTGTTTCCCAAATTCCGGTTATGGAAAACGAGGAGGTAGTTGGTTGTCTTACTGATAATAAACTTTTGGCAAAAATTATAGAAAACCCGGATTTGAAGGACGCTAAAGTTTCAGATGTAATGGAAGAATCCATGAAATTTGTGGCTTTAGACAGCACCTTGGATGTACTTTCGTCTATGGTAGAAAAAGAAAAAGCGGTATTGGTAAGAGATGGGAATAATCAGATTCATATCATCACAAAACACGATATACTAGAAGCTTTTACGAATTAATTTCAAAGAATGGATCAAATTAAACTCCAACGAATTATTGATTCGGGAGTAGATTTCAATATTTCAACTATTATAGACAAAGCCTGGGAAATGTTTAAAGCCCGGGCTATGTTTCATATAGGGTTTGCCTTTTTGATTTCTACGATCCAATTGGCATTTACGCTCTATTTGGAGGATTTTGTCTTTATCTATACTATTTTTTTATCTCCTCCCTTGGTAGCTGGCTTTTATTTAGTAGCTAATAGAATGAGCCAGGGTCAATATGTAGATTTTCAGAATTACTTTGATGGTTTTAAATACATTTTACCTCTAGTAATTGTGAATCTGATTTCAGCGATTTTAATCGTATGTGGAATACTTATATTTATAATACCAGGCATTTACCTTGGCGTTGGATATTTATTCAGTCTTTTATTTGTGCTTTTTGGAGGCTTTGATTTTTGGCCTGCCATGGAACTAAGCCGGAAACTGGTTCATACTAATTGGTGGAAGTTTTTTGGGTTTGTATTGGTTTTACTCCTGATTAATATTGGTGGATTTCTTTGTTTAGTTGTAGGCTTATTGGCGACTATTCCTTTGACCTATTTATCAGTTTATGTGCTTTTTGAAGAATTGACGATTGATGCTGCGGATGATGTGGATATAAGTTCTACTAATGAGACAATATTATAGTTTTGAGCCGATTTCTACACTTTTCAGCGAATTCCTCCACCGTGCTTTCTAAAGAAGGAAGAATTGGTTGGGAAAAATAGATTTGAACTTTTCCTGGGCTTAGTAAGAAAGATCCTCTTTTATGAATCGTATCTGCACCAATGATCGCAAAAGGCAAAATAGGTATACCGGTTTCTACCGAAAGTCTGAATGCTCCTTTTCGGAAAGGTAATAAAAGGTCATCTGTATCGTTTCTCGTTCCTTCGGGTGCCACTACGATGGAGATCCCTTTTTCGAGAATTTTAATGAGTTTGGGAATGCTTTCTTTTCTGGATTCCGGATTATCCCGATTCACCCAAATTGCAAATTTTCCTACTACCCAACCAAAAAATGGGATTGTGGATAGTTCTTTTTTCCCTAGGGCCCGAACCTGTTGTGGGATCGCAATAGGAATAATTGGTGCATCAAAAAAAGACCGATGATTGAAAATGTAGATGTAGGGTTGATTTTGATCGATATGCTCTCTGCCGTGAATTTCGAATCTAAATCCGGATAGAAAGCACCAGATTCCTGCCCAAAGTCTTATGAAAAAAAATGAAACCACACCCGCTCTATCACTAAAAAGCACAGGCAATACAATGAATAAGCCAAAAACAAGCATTAACACTATGAAAATCAAAAGTGAATAGATCGTAAATATTGCTTGAATGATTTTCATGCTAACCGAATATTGGTATTTTTGGGCTTATAATTTATTCTTAACTCTTTGCTTGCTTAAGCCCCGGAGCGTTCTGGGGCTTTTTATTTTAGCAGAAATTGAGAAAGCTTTTCGCAAAGAAGAAGATTCATCCAGATTCTTCACCATAAAATCTTTGATTTTTTTAATCACAATTTACGAAATAAAAGAAAATCAGTACCTTTGCAGTCCGTTCGAGTGAGCGGAGTGATTTGGGAATGCCTAAACCATTGATTTACAACTAAAAACCCCCAGTTCCCTGACTCGAGAACTGATGGGCTTTAAGAGTCAATAATATTATGTCTAACAAAGAAGAATTTAACTGGGATAACTTCGAAACCAAAGGTTTTGGTGAGGGCTATTCTAAAGAACAGCGTGATCAAATGGCTGCAATGTACGAAGGTACATTAGGCGAGATCACTGAAAAAGAAGTAATCAAAGGCACTGTTGTAGGTGTTAATGATAAGGATGTAATCATCAACATCGGTTTTAAATCTGATGGATTGGTTCCTTTAAGTGAATTCCGTGACCTTGATGGCATCAAGCCAGGTGATACTGTAGAAGTTTTCATCGAAGAGCAAGAAAATGTACTTGGTCAGTTGATCCTTTCTCGTAAGAAAGCTAAGATCGTACGTGCATGGCAGGACATCGAAGATGCCCTTGAGCATGATAACGTGATCGAAGGTTTGGTGAAAAGAAGAACTAAGGGTGGCTTGATCGTGGATATCTACGGTGTAGAGGCATTCTTGCCAGGTTCTCAGATCGACGTGAAACCTATCAGAGATTTCGATATCTATGTAGGTAAGAAAATGGAAGTGAAAGTGGTGAAAATCAACCACGCAAATGATAACGTTGTAGTATCTCACAAAGTGTTGATCGAGAAAGATCTTGAGAAGCAAAAAGCGGAGATCCTAAACAACCTAGAGAAAGGTCAAGTATTAGAAGGTGTGATCAAGAACATGACAAACTTCGGTGTATTCATCGATTTGGGTGGTGTAGATGGTCTTCTTCACATTACAGATATTTCTTGGGGTCGTATCAATCATCCAGAAGAAGTATTGCAACTTGATCAGAAAGTTCAGATTGTGGTTCTTGACTTTGATGATGATAAGAAGAGAATTTCTTTGGGTATGAAGCAATTGACAGCTCATCCTTGGGATTCTTTGGCTTCTAACCTTGAAGTTGGTTCTAAAGTAAGAGGTAAGATTGTAAACGTAGCTGACTACGGTGCATTCTTGGAGCTTGCTCCAGGTGTTGAAGGTTTGATCCACGTATCTGAAATGAGCTGGTCTCAGCATTTGAGAAACCCTGCTGACTTTGTGAAAGTTGGTGACGAAATCGATGCGGTAGTATTGACTTTGGATAAGGACGATAGAAAAATGTCTTTGGGTATTAAGCAACTTACTGAAGATCCTTGGACTAAGAATGACATGGGTACTAAGTATGCTGTGGGCACTAAACACACAGGTATTGTTAGAAACTTGACCAACTTCGGTCTTTTCCTAGAAATGGAAGAAGGTATCGACGGATTGGTTCACGTATCTGATCTTTCTTGGACTAAGAAAATCAAGCATCCATCCGAGTTTGTGAAAGTTGGAGATGAGCTAGAAGTAGCGGTTCTTGAACTTGACGTGGACAACAGAAGATTGGCCCTTGGTCATAAGCAATTGGAAGAGAATCCTTGGGATACTTTCGAGAATGTGTTCCCAGTAGGATCTTTACATAAGTGTACTGTTGTTTCTAAAAATGATAAAGGAGCAGTTCTTGAGCTTCCTTACGGTTTGGAAGGTTTCGCAACCATCAAAAACCTAGAGAAAGCTGATGGATCTCAAGTAGAAGCAGGTGACTCTGAAGATTTCAAAGTAACTGAGTTCTCTAAAGATGATAAGAGAATTGTTCTTTCTCATACAGCTACATTCAAAGAAGAGTCTAAGCCAGCTAAGAAAGAAGCTAAGAAGAAGTCTGATTCAGGATCTACTTCTACTTCATCTTCAGCTCCTGCAGAAAAGTCAACTCTAGGAGACTTGGACGCTTTGACTCAATTGAAAGAGCAAATGGAAGGTGGAAAGAAATAATTAGTAAAAGCTTTCAAAATATAAAGGTGTCCAAGATTTATTGGACACCTTTTTTTATTCATTTTTTAATAGACTCTAAATTGAATTTTATAAAAAGTAAATTTTAAGACCTAGCAGAATTGATTTTTTATTTCAAAGTGTCATCTCTTTTTTGAAGAAGACTTACCTCAATAGAAAGAAAATCTTTCTCGATTAAGGGTATTACTTAATTCCAAGGAATGGAATTCGATAAAAATAAAAACAAAAAAAGCACCCTTTATGAAGGGTGCTTGAATGAGGTCGAGAGCGGATTCGAACCGCTGTACAAGGTTTTGCAGACCTCTGCCTAGCCACTCGGCCACTCGACCATTTCCGAAATGGAATGCAAATCTAGAGAATATCTCTTTTGAAGCAAAACTAGCTTCATTTATTTTCTATGTTTTTGAGGAAGGATTAGACAAAGTCTTGATTTACAATTTAAAAAAAATCCAAAATCATTGATATTTTGGAGGAGTTCGAAATTGAAACAAAAAGTATTTTATTTATAATGATTCTAAATAAAATAAGTTTGTTAAAAATCAGTTTAAAATATTGAAAATCAGGTAAATAAACTGTGTTTTTGACACGAGTTAACCCGGTAATATGAATTGAATTCTTGTTTGAAAAATTGAGCCCGGGTAGTACCTTTGCAAGGGTTAATGAAAACCGCATAAACTATTTAATTAGCTATAATATGTTATCAAAACGCTCGTTAGTAGGAGTTCGATTGAATTTCCACACACTGGCAGTGCTGTTTTTCATGCTGATAGGATTTCAGGCCTTTGCCGCAGATCCTGCAGTTGATAGTAGCGACGAAGCAGTAGCAGCAGGAAAGGCTGTATACAATGCAAATTGTAAAACATGCCACAAACTGGATCAAAAATTAATAGGTCCAGCATTGAGAGGAGCCACAGATAGACAACCTGTTGAGCTTGTGAAAAGCTTTATTAAGAATTCTCAAGCAGTTATAGCATCAGGAAATGAATATTACTCGGACCTCTACGCAGAGTACAATAATACAGTTATGATTTCTCATGAGTTCTTGACTGATGATGAGCTGAATAACTTACTTGCTTATATAGAGTACGGAGATACTGTTGATCCTGCAGCTGCTGCTGCAACAGCAGGTGGTGAAGGAGGAGCAGTGACTGGTGCAGGTGGAGGTATTCCAAATGAATATCTTACAGTAATCCTTGCTGTTCTCGTTGTTGTACTTTTGCTGATATTGATCGTCTTAGGTTTGATTATCTCTGTATTGACAAAATATCTCAATAAGCAAGAGCTAGATGAGGATGATCAAGAATTTATTTCTCAGAAATTCAACTTAGGTAAAGTTTTAAAGAGTGATGGATTCATCATCATTGTAACTGCCCTAGTAGTTGCTTTGGTTGCAAAAACTGCCATTGATGGACTATACACTGTGGGGGTACAACAAGGTTATGCTCCTACTCAACCTATTGCATACTCTCATAAATTACATGCTGGAACTTTAGAAATCGAATGTCAGTATTGCCATACTGGGGTTGAGATTGGTAAATCAGCTAATATACCTTCTCCAAATATCTGTATGAATTGCCATGCATATGTGCAAAATGTACAAGGCGCAGAGGGTATTTCTCCAGAAATTCAAAAAATCTACGATGCTGTGGATAACAACACTCCAATTGAGTGGGTACGTGTCCACAATCTACCTGACCTAGCTTACTTTAACCACTCGCAACACGTGAAAGTAGGTGGTATTGAATGTCAAACTTGTCATGGCCCTATTCAGGAAATGGAAGTGGTAGGTCAGCACAGTGCTTTGACTATGGGTTGGTGTATCGATTGTCACAGACAAACCGAAATTAGTACTGAAGGCAATGCCTATTATGATAAATTGGTACAGATTCATGTGGATTCAAAAGATGCCCTAAAGGTGAAAGACATCGGCGGGCTTGAATGTGCTAAGTGCCATTATTAATTCATTATCCTTTTTGCAAATTCATTCCTAGATCATAAAATGAAGGAAAATAAAAAAACATACTGGAAAGGGCTAGAGCAACTTAGCAACGATCCGGAGTTTGTAAAGCATGCTGATAAGGAGTTCGCTGAACTTCCGACTTCACTGAGTGAAGATGGCAGTGCCTCCAGAAGAGATTTTCTCAAGTTGATGGGATTTAGCTTAGCGGCAGCTTCATTGGCTGCTTGTGAAGCCCCTGTAAGAAAGGCTATTCCTTATGTGAACAAGCCTGTTGACATCAACCCCTCTATCCCTAATTATTATGCATCTACATTCTCTTCCGGAGGTGATTATGCATCCATCGTTGTAAAAACAAGAGAAGGTCGTCCGATCAAAATTGATGGAAACGAACTTTCTCCTATTAATAAAGGAAAAGTTAATGCGATCGTAGAAGGATCTATTCTTTCTCTTTATGATAAACAAAGACTTGCTGGACCATACATTGCAGGTGAAAAATCAGATTGGGCTACAATTGATGCTCAGGTAAAGTCAAAGCTTGCTTCTGCAGGTTCTGTCAAAATCGTTTCAAACACGATTCTTTCTCCAACAACCCTAAAGGCTATTGAGCAGTTTTCAGAGGTTTTTGGAGGTGCGGAATTGATACAATATGATCCAATATCAAATTATGGTATTTCAAAAGCTGCTGAAACCTACTACGGTACTGCAGTAATTCCTTCGTATTCTTTTGATAAGGCAAAAACCATAGTTTCTTTTGGTGCTGACTTCCTCGGATCCTGGATATCTCCAATTGAATTTGCCGGTCAATATGCCAAAACAAGAAAGATTAGCAAGGAAAAACCAGAGATGTCTAGACATTATCAGTTTGAATCCAACCTTTCTTTAACTGGCGCCAATGCAGATTATAGAACACCAATCAAAGCTTCTCAAAGTGGATTGGCGGTTTTGGCACTTTACAATGCAATCGCGAGAAAGGCTGGAGCTGCTACAGTTTCTGCTCCAGCAGTAGAAATTGCTCATTTGGAAAAAGCTGCAAATGATCTTTGGGCAGCGAAATCTGCCGGTTTGGTTGTTTCAGGTTCAAATGACCCTAATGTTCAGGTTGTGGTAAATGCAATCAATGAACTCTTGGGTGCCAATGGAACAACAGTCGATTTTAGCTCTCCTATTCATTTCCGTAAAGGAGATGATAGTCGCATGAACCAATTCGTCAATGAATTGAAAGGTGGGCAAGTTGGAGCTGTTATCTTCTACAATTGTAATCCAGTTTATGATTTTGCAAGAGGTGCTGAAGTTGCAGAGGGAATTGCAAAAGCAAGTGTAAGTATCGCAACCAATGGTACGATGGATGAGACTTCATCTTTGGTTCAGATGGTTGCTCCAGATCATCACTTCTTAGAGTCTTGGAATGATTTTGAACCTAAGAAAGGACATTTTTCATTAGCACAGCCTACGATTTCACCTCTTTTTGATACAAGACAAGCACAAGATTCATTCTTGACATGGTCTGGTTCTAATTCGAATTATTACGAATTTCTCCAACTTAACTGGGAATCTGAGATATTCACAATGGTTGAAACTGGTAGTAGTTTCCAGCAGTTTTGGGACACTACACTATATAATGGAGTATTTGCAATAAATGAAGGAGAAACCACAACTGTCACTCCGGTAGGAGATATAAGTGCAGCGGCTGCAAATGTTGCCCAAACTTATAAAGCTGACAATGCTGGTGCAGAATTAGTACTCTACACTAAAGTAGGTATTGGTAACGGTACATTTGCAAATATACCTTGGCTTCAAGAAATGTCTGATCCAATTACCAAAGCTACTTGGGATAACTACTTGACAGTTTCTCAAAAATGGGCTTCTGATAATGGAGTAAGTATGTTTGAAGAACAGACATCAAAAGCTTCTATTTCTGTTAATGGGAAGTCATTGGTAGTTCCAATTTTGGTTCAACCTGGACAAGCTGAAGGTACTTTTGGACTTGCCATTGGTTATGGAAGAACAAAAGCTGGTCGTGTTGCTAATGGGGTAGGTGTAAATGCTTACGAATTAGCAGATGCCTCAAAAGGATTTGTAAACTTTGATATTATTACTGGTGTAGAAGTCACTGCAACCGGTGAGCCATATAAGATTGCTAGAACTCAAACTCACCAGACCTTCATGGGACGTGAGAATGTGATCCAGGAAGCAACTCTTGAGGATTATAGAAATGATGCTGGTGCTGGAAGATACCATCCAGAGATTTACAAAGACGGTGAATTTGTTAAGCCTAGCAAAATCTCTCTTTGGTCAGGTCATCAATATTCTCAGCATCACTGGGGACTTGCAATTGATATGAACTCTTGTATTGGAT
Organism: Algoriphagus sp.; assembly: GCF_024642405.1. GTDB lineage: Bacteria > Bacteroidota > Bacteroidia > Cytophagales > Cyclobacteriaceae > Algoriphagus. Next base: position 8,628 of record NZ_JAHEBC010000157.1, read on the forward strand.
GTTCAGCATGT
>NZ_JAHEBC010000008.1:0-9391 GCF_024642405.1 Algoriphagus sp.
TGGTGTAACTATCACCTAGTGCCAAGTAGGATAATTTATAATTTTCGTCCATTATAATTTCAGTTTCTTTCTTTGATTCTTGGCATCCTACAAGAAAAAGAAATGCGATCAATATAAATGAATTTTTCATAGTGATTCTTAGGATTCAAAAACGGACTCAATCATTGTAAAAGTTCCGGCATCAGCATCCATTTTTACGGTAGCTCCAACAGGCACAATAAACTGTTTTGAAATATGGCCAATCATCGCTCCGGTATAGGCTGGAATATTTAAAGGCAATATATAATCATCCAAAACTTGATCCACGGTCAAAGAACCATAGCCGCCACCAGGCTCACAATCACTACATTGACCAAAAATAAATCCCTTAATCTGACCCAAGGTTCCATTTAACTTCAAAGTACTCATCATACGATCGATGCGATAAGGATCTTCTCCAACATCTTCGATAAAGAGGATGGCGTTCTTAAAATCAGGATAATATGGACTTCCGGAAATTGCTGTCAAAACGGTCAGGTTGCCTCCAAGAATTATCCCTTCTACCATACCAGATTTTATGGTTTGGGTTCGATTTGACTTGGCTACCAGGTCATCATTTTTGGAGATTTCATTTTCAAAACGGATCATTTCCTTTTTGAAAAACATTTTTTCAAATTGCTCCACGTTAAATGGATTCCAACTCCCTGATCCATTAGGCCCATGAAAAGTAATCAAACCTGTCTGAGCTTGAATAGCAGAATGAAGTGCTGTGATATCCGAATAACCTAGCAAGGGTTTTGGGTTTTTTGAAATCAATTTATAATCGATCATTGGCAAGATCCTGGCAGCACCGGATCCTCCTCGGATACAAATGATTGCTTTGACTTCAGGGTCTGCAAACATTCCATTTAAATCTGCCGCCCGTTCTTCATCGGTCCCAGCTAGATGCCCTCTTCTGTTTTTCGCATTTTCTCCAAGCTTCACCTGAAATCCCAAAGCTTCCAAGGCTTCCTTTGCAAAGGTAAATTGCATTCTGTCCGCTGAAGCAGCCGATGGACTGATGAGTCCTACGGTATCACCTTTTTTGATACCATGGGGTTTTAATGTTCTAGCATAGTCTTCCTTATTTGGAATTGTAAAAGAGAGTGCCGCGGCCGAACTGGCCATTAAGCCAAGAGATTTTAAGAAATCGCGTTTTTGCATTCGATTGGTTTATTTTCGAAATGTGAAAATAAGTTTTTTTTATCGCTTGACTCAAGAGGAAAGGGACAATTGGTAGTTTCTTATTGTCACCCTATCTTAAAAGCATGCATAGGCTTTATTTTATAATGAATGGGATTCAAAAAATAATTGATTCAAGTCATTTCGTCAGGAAGGAAAAATCTAATTTTGAATGGACCTGAAGAATATGAAAAAACCCGATCTAGAATCTAAATCGGGCTTTTTGATAAATAATCCTGTGATTTTACTTTCTTTTCCCAAAAACTACTCCGATTGGTGTAAATAACTCTTCGCTTTCTGCGATGTTAATTCCATCCTCAGAGTTACTTGTTCTGGCAGCTTCAGATGGAGCAGGAAGCTCATAACGCTCACCAACAGTTGCTGCACCATAGCCAAGATCTCTTACAGAACCTGCTGTGATTCTGCTTAATGGGTTATCTACACCGCCATTTAGGAAGCCAGTCATAAGTTCATTAAACAAAGCATCCTCATCCCAATGGCCAAAAGAAGTTCCTTGACGAATAAATGGAGTTCCATCAGGTCTGAAAAACACGCCTTCCACTGGTAGTAAACCTTTACCACCTTCAGTTTTCCAGAACAAATTACCCCTATTGCCTAGATAATCCGGATTAAATATTTGCTCGATTGTATTTAGGTTGATTAAATTTTCGACATCAAATCCAAAATCTCCAAGTCTCCAAAGTGTACCAATTCCCAAAACATGGCCCATTTCATGGAGAATGACATTTTCAAATTGATTTAGTTCATCTAAATATTCTAAGTCTGCCACATCAAATTCCATTATTCCTGCTAAAGATGTAAAACCCTCAGTCGATTCGAATTCAGCTCTAATCCATGTCGGACCAGCTCTTCCTAAAATACCCAAAGGACCATCTATCTCTCTCAGGTTGACTTCTATGACAATATCATCCAGAACTCCCTCGGAAGTTACTACATCTGGCTGACCTGGATAGAAAGATGGAATAGTTACTCCTGTCAGATCTGCTTCATCTTTGATAATAATTCTTTCCCAACGTTCTACTGCTGATTCGAAAACTTTTCTTTGTCTTTCTGTTGGTTCAACTACAAATTTCAAATCAATATTGAATCTGACTTCATCAGAAGGGATCCCTCTGCTTTGTGCATTAGTTGCTTCTCCTTCTGAGGAAGTTTCCAAAAATGTCCCTTCTATTTGGATCAGGTTGGGATTTAATTTCGATAGCGCTTTATCGGTTACTACGTTGGTCAGATCCGAAGTATCAGGATCATTTTCTACCGTGGAACAGGCAGAAAATAAAAGCCCGCCGGACAAGGCCAAAATTAAACTTAGCCGCGTTAGGCTAAATTTCCATTTTAGTTGTTTCATAAATTTTTGATAAATGTTTAAAAGATGAATAAAGAATTAATTCTTCAAACAAGATTCAGCTAAAGAAAAATTAAAGCTGGATACAAATTATTGAAAGAATTTCATGTTAATGTAAGAATAAAAAACATTTGTATCAATTTTAAAAACTTTATTTAGTGTTTAAAAAACAATTTTAAGTCAATCGGGATAATACGCTACCTTAAGTTTATTTTTCAGGTTTTATGTATTCCTAAATCAACTTTTTTCCTAGAGACTATCGTTCAAATCCAGCTAGTGTAAGCCTATAACATTCGTAACTCTGAGATAATTGATTGACAGTTTCCTCCCAAACTTCCCCTGAAGAAGCAAGACCCGGAATCAAAAGATTGGGTTGACCGCTTCCACTGACTTTCACAGCAAAAGACCATTGTGCAAAAGAAGAGAATACTAGTCCAACTATCAGAAGGTATAGAATCAGGTGTTTTTTTATGGTTTTGTTGGTTTTTGCTTTTTAGACCATGCGACGATAGATTCATTACAACTTCATAAATAATTTTTCAATAGTTGATAGACTTCTTAGAATTAAATATTCTGACTGGACATTCTACCTTTTGAGAAATAAGAGATTTCTCCTCGTTTGCTCTCCAGTTATAAAAATACAACCGCTCTAAGCATTTATCATATCTACGCATTAATATTCTTTAGAATTTGAAAATTTCCTTTCTAAGCCCAGTCCAAAATCACATCCTTTGAGCCTTTGCGTGAGATTCTGTGGTCTTTACGGTTTATAAAGAAACCGCCTCTAAGTTTGGACGAAATAAGGTTAAGGTTATCATGACGAGATTGCTTCGTTCCTCTCTCGGTATGACGGTCAAAAAAGACATCCAACATCTCGAGCCTTCAACCTACCTACGGCAGGCAAGCTTCCCACTTTAGAGCATGTCCCTTACCATAACCATTACCTTTTCCATTTCTCTTCTGACTTCGGAGGCTTTATAAGGATAGTTGGAGTTCATAAAAGCAAAACAATATAGTTTGCCCGATTTGGTTTTGATCAGGCCGACTAAACTATGGTTATTGCTCATAGTACCGGTCTTTGCAAATATATAAGGAGTCTGTGCTTGATAGCTATTTTCAATTGTACCGGAAACTCCTCCGGTGGGTAAGATGTCAAAAAGTTCCTGATCAGGCATCATACGGTAGATTTTTTCAAACAAGGTTACCATAGATCTCGGAGTCATCAGATTATGTCTGCTTAGCCCAGAACCATCTACCCATTGAGGTTTATCAGGCAGGTCAAAAAGGTAAGTCTTGAGCATGTATTCTATAGCTCTCTCAGTATCCAGTCGCTGGAAAAGGCGATCAGAAACCATCAGTATGAGTTGCTCAGCTAGAAAATTATCACTTTCCAGCATCATTTCTTTTAGAATAGGAGCGAGAGGAGCACCTCGCCATTCTTGGTGGATTTTTGGCAAACTATCTGATTGATAAACCCAGGTTTTTCCTGTTGCTTCAGTTGCTAGTTCAGTGAATAACTCCGGAGTCGATATAAAAGGAATAAATTCCTCGCTTCCTCTGAAATTATTAGGGTTGTAATAAAATCTGTTTGAGTGAAAATCGCGCTCCAATTCTCGAATACTTCGGCTGGTGGTGAAGACAGATGATTGGAAACGGGCAGGGGAAACGATGGGTTTGTTACCGGATTTTTTAACCTGAACCAAATTACCATAAATCGGAAGTGAAGTACGCTCGGCTGAATAATCATAATAATAATCATCCCATTGCCATCCATAGCCAAAGGCCGGAGCATCTTGATTAGAATCGGAAAAGATGACAGTATTAAAAGGGGCTATGAAGGATTTGATATCTGGCTGATAGAGTTCTTTATATTTCCAACTAGGATCACCCGATCCCCAAATTCGGATAGTGTCTTCATTAGTGACATATCGAATGGTCTGTGTAGAATCATTTAGAATTATCAGGCTTGAGAAAAGAGTAAAGAGTTTGGTAGTAGAGGCAGGAATAAATCGTTGTTCACTATTTCTTTCATAGACTACCAACTGATTGTCCAAATCATACAATTCGAATCCAGAAAGATGCTTTGCAAAAAAGCTCTGTTCTCCTACAGCCTGTTCCAGTTTTTCGTATTGTTCTCGATTGAGTTGGGCATAAGAAATACTACTAACAAGGTATAAAAAAACAAAAACCGATAAGGAGATTCTAGTCAACGACAATTTGATCATTTCTTAATGCTGCATAAAATAAACCCAACCAACCCAAGATGAAAAATACTCCACCTAAGGGTGTCACGGCTCCCCACCAGGTAATTCCTGTCAAAGACAAAATGTAGAGAGAACCAGGGAAAATGACAATTCCTCCGATCATATTCCAGACACTGAATTGGAGGCTTTTCCATTTTGGGCGAACCAGCTGAATAAGACCTATGAGTGCCAAAGCTAAGGTGTGATAAAAGTGGTATTTGACTGCTGTTTCAAATGTTTCCTCTCTTCCGGTAGAAGCTAGTATTTCTTGAAGCCCATGTGCGCCAAAGGCTCCAAGTCCCACCGCCAAGGCGCCTGAAAGTGCTGCGATCATAATTATTTGCCTTCCGTTCATATGTTATTTTTTATTCACCAAAATTTTCGAAATGTTCAAAGATCTAGTTTTGTCATTCGAGGTTCATCATTCATTTTTCGATGTTGGTTCAATTCTATGTTTTCGTCTTTGTCCTCCTGCGAATTCTATTGGTTTCCAAAGGAAAATTCTGGGCAGGAGGGATTGTTTATTGATTATTTTTTACCCTGGGTTGAAACCCAGGGCTATAGGTATTTCATGCCTACTGCATACTTTCGGTTTTCATTTTTATCCAAGATCGGACTTCCTATTTGAAATTTTACCTTCATTATTCGGTGTTAATTCAATTCTCTGTTTTTGTCTTTGTCCTCCTGCAATATTGCTTCTTTTCTAAAAGCTAATTCGGGGCAGGAGGTGGGTCAATGTTCTTTTTTTTCCAGGGTTGAAACCTTGGGCTATAACGATTGCAAACCTTCGGCAGGCCTTCCTAAATTCTAGATTCAACTAATAGATTTCATACCATGTTCCACTTAATATGTAAACCTTTCAGCTTTTTCACTTAAGCATTCATACTTCAAACTTCCCAACTCCATACCTCCATACCTCCATAATTTCCACTTCCTACCCTCTAGTCCCAAAGATCGCCGATCCTATTCGCACCATCGTGCTTCCTTCTTCCTGTGCGATGAGATAATCGCCACTCATACCCATGGAGAGCTCTTCCAACTGAACGAATGGTGGTAAGCTTTCATTTTTTAATTCTTCAAAAAGACCTTTTAAGCTTCTGAATTCTTTTCTGATTTGATCTTCATCCTCAGTAAATGTGGCCATTCCCATCAATCCTTTGATAGTCACGTGGCTAAGATATGTGAAACTCGAATCCTGAATCATTTCTTTAAGTTCTTGGGCATCAAATCCGAATTTGCTTTCTTCTTCTGCGATATGAATTTGCAGCAAAACTGGAATAACCCGATCGATCTTTTTCCCCTGCTTGTTTATTTCCTTTAGTAATTTGAAGGAATCAACCCCATGAATCAAATGTACAAATGGAGCAATATATTTCACCTTGTTGCTTTGCAAATGGCCAATCATATGCCATTTGGTATCATCAGGCATCTCTGGTTGTTTGACTTGGATTTCTTGAACTTTATTCTCTCCGAAATCCCGTATTCCGCACTTATAAGCCTCTTTGAGATCAGAAAGAGGTTTGGTTTTGCTTACTGCCACTAATAGACAGTTCGGATTAATAAAAGTTTTTTTTATTGCTTCTAGATTGGCTTTAATGTCCATTTTCTATTTTTATGCTTTACTTTTTAATTATTAGGCCTAAAACAAAGATATGGCGATCATCAGTACTTTACTAAAAAGAGGTATAAGACTCCGAGAAAGTTTAGAACAGGAATATTCTATGCCTCTCGAACTCCAACGCAATACGCTCAAGAAATTATTAATCAAAGCGAATCATACCGCGATAGCATCAAAGTATGATTTCTCAGCAATTCTTAGAGGTTTCAAACTTGGGAACCATGAATTCTATGATCGGTACAAAGCTCAGGTTCCTATTTACGATTACAATAAAATACATGCCGAATGGTGGTATTTATTGCAGGAAGGAAAGCGGGATGTAACCTGGCCGGGAGGAGTAAGATATTTTGCTTTGAGTAGTGGGACATCCGGTGCTACTTCTAAATATATTCCGATCACTTTGGACATGGTTAGAGCAATTCGAAAAACCGGAGTTAGGCAGATTTTATCTCTTTCTAAATATGATCTACCGAATTCTCTATTCACCAAAGGAATTTTGATGCTAGGGGGAAGTACAGATCTGGAATTTAACGGAACCTATTTCTCGGGTGATTTGAGTGGTATCACTGCAGGTAGACTCCCTATTTGGTTTCAGCAATTCTACAAGCCGGGAAAAAAGATTTCAAAAAGCAAAAACTGGGGAGAAAAGCTAGATCAGATTGTCAAAAAAGCTCCTCATTGGGATATCGGGATCATTGTGGGTGTTCCTGCTTGGCTTCAGATCTTGATTGAAAAGATAATTGAGGAATATGGAGTCAATAATATCCATGAGATTTGGCCGAATCTACAGATTTTCGTTCATGGTGGCGTTTCATTTGAGCCTTATAAAAAGGGTTTTGAAAAGCTTTTGGGGAAGCCGCTAATCTACATTGAAACCTATTTGGCCTCCGAAGGATTTTTGGCTTTTCAGGCCTTACCGAATCGCAAGTCTATGCGATTAGTATTAAATAATGGGATTTTTTATGAATTCGTGCCTTTTACTGAAGAAAACTTCGATGATGAGGGAAATATCCGTGATACCGCAACTACTTTAAAAATTGATGAAGTAGTAGAAGGGGTAGATTATGCGCTTTTGATCAGTACATGTGCAGGAGCCTGGAGATATTTGATAGGAGATGTGGTGCGTTTTGTTTCCAAAGAAGAAAGTGAAATTGTCATAACTGGTAGAACAAAACATTATTTGAGTCTATGTGGAGAGCATTTGTCAGTGGACAATATGAATAAGGCCATTGAGTTAGCTTCAGAGGAATTAAATATTTCGATTCGGGAATTCACTGTTTTGGGAGTTCCTCACAAAAATCTTTTTGCGCATCATTGGTTTGTAGGTACTAGTGATAAAGTGGATTCCAACGACTTAAAAAAGTCTTTGGATAGACATTTGAAAGCACTGAATGATGACTATGAAGTAGAACGGAAACATGCGCTGAAAGAAGTAAATGTGGATGTGGTACCATCTTCCTATTTTTATGAATGGATGAAAGTGAATGGAAAAGAAGGAGGTCAAAATAAATTTCCGAGAGTTCTAAAAGGTGAGAAATCCGCTTCCTGGTTGGAATTCATCAAATCAAAAAATAAGATTTCATGAATCCCGCATTGATTGAAGGTGTAAGTATGGGGCTTTTGCTTTCTGCATTGGTAGGTCCTGTGTTTTTTACTTTGATCCAAAGCAGTTTGACCCATGGTTTTCGCTATGCTGCAGTTTTGGCATTGGGTATTTTAGCAAGTGATAGCATCTACGTGGTATTCACTTTTTTCGGGGTTAAGTTTTTGGCAGATGCCACTTATTTTGAACTGGTATTAGGCTACGTGGGAGGCATGATTTTGATTGGTTTCGGGATTAGTTCTTTGTTGCGGAAAAAAGTTTCTCGACCTAATTCCGGAGGTCTGGATTTTCCTCAAATCAAAAAAAGATCAGCCTTTATTAAGGGATTCAGCATCAATGGAATCAATCCTTTTGTACTCTTATTTTGGATCTCCATTGCGAGTATCGTTCAGATCAAAGATTCTTTTGGGACCTCCGAAATATGGTTTTACTATCTGGGGATTTTAGGAACAGTATTTAGTATTGACCTTTTAAAAGCATTTATAGCAAAACAACTTTCACATTTGGTGACTCCTAGAATGATGGGATGGCTTAACAAAGCTGTAGGCCTGATCATGATCGGATTTGGAATCAGAATGTTAATTCTTACTTATCTGAATTAATTCAAGCCATTTAATACATTCATTAGTTTCTCGCGGACCTCAGAAGCAAATTTTCCAATTTCAGGATTATTTACAACTCCCATAGCAGTAGAAGGATCCATAACAGATACATCATATTTTCCTTCTTCAATTTCCCTGATTACTACATTACAAGGTAAAAGAGTTGCTATTTGTGGGTCGATTTGCAATACTTTATCAGCAAAAACCGGATTACATGCTCCTAAGATTAAAAATGGTTTATAGTCCTTATCAAGCTTTTTCTTCATAGTCGCCTGAATATCTATTTCGGTTAAAACCCCGAAACCTTCTTTCTTAAGTAGTTCTTCTACTCTATTTCTTACGTCTTGAAGAGAATTTGCAGATAGTTGTTTTGATTGAAAGTAGCTCATGTTTTTCTTATTTAACGCCCTAACTTACCAACCAATTGTTAATTTTTCAGTGCGATTTATCACATCAGTTTAAATTAAGTAGAATGCTGCCATTCAAAACACTTCATCGATATATAAGTTTTGATTCTATGAGAAACAAACCATTTCTTTTTTTATTAGTATTGACTCTGATGGTTTTTTTTCCTTGGGATGCTTTCTCTCAAGAGATTCCAGACTTGAATAATTTTAACGAAACCAGGATAAATTACAATCAATCTGGAATGATTATTTTGGGTTCCTGGGCATTGGGAAATATCATCTGGGGAGGAATAGGAGCCGGTAATTCTACAGGGCAGACCAAAGCTTTTCACCAAATGAATATTTATTGGAATTC
>NZ_JAHEBC010000008.1:9401-33675 GCF_024642405.1 Algoriphagus sp.
AAGGAAAAATTGAAAAAATTCTATTAGTGAATGCAGGGTTAGATTTGGCATATATAGCAGGAGGTATGTATCTCAAAGAAAGAGGGCTGAGAATTAACAAAGATAAGTTTGTCGGTTTTGGAAAGTCAATCATTTTGCAAGGTGCCTTTCTGTTGACATTTGATGCATTGATGTATACATTTCATGTCACTCACGCCAGAGAATTGCCCGCTTTTTTTGAACAGGTTTCATTCACTCCCACAGGATTAACAATGACTATTCCTTTTTCAAAATTATAAAAGGGAACTGCAATTGGACTTAGTTAACTTTATGAAAAAACTCAGTATTTAATTATTTTGAGTTTCCTTTTATTTTTTTTAGTAAAAAAAAACCTCCCGTTTTCACGAGAGGGATTATTTCAAAATTGATTGCAATTAATCTGCAAGATATTTTATTACAGGAGTATAGTCAAGATCAAAAGCTTCAGCTACAGCCTGATAGACAATATCTCCATTGATAATATTTAGGCCAGGAACTAACTCTGGATTATCCTGGGCAGCTTTTTTCCAGCCTTTATTTGCTAACTGAATAGCATAAGGAAGTGTCGCGTTGGTAAGAGCTAGGGTAGAAGTGTAAGGTACCGCTCCCGGCATGTTCGCTACACAATAATGTACTACATCATCAATGATAAAAGTAGGGTCTTGATGCGTTGTAGGCTTACAAGTTTCGATACATCCACCTTGATCTACGGCTACGTCGACAAGTACAGTTCCAGGCTGCATTTCTTTCAGCATGTCACGTGTAATCAAATGAGGTGCTTTAGCTCCTGGAATTAAGACTGCTCCAATAATCAGATCATGATTTTTGATCATTTTTCTGATATTGTATTCATTGGACATCATTGTTTTCACATTAGCTGGCATTACGTCAGCCAAATATCTCATGCGTGGCAGAGAAACGTCCATAATTGTAACATCTGCTCCCAAACCAGCGGCCATCCAAGCAGCTTGGGTACCTACGATACCACCACCAAGAATTAATACTTTGGCAGGAAGAACTCCTGGCACTCCACCAAGAAGAATTCCACGGCCTTGTAAAGGTTTTTCCAAATAGTTTGCACCCTTTTGAACGGCCATTCTACCTGCTACTTCAGACATTGGAATTAATAGAGGAAGACTTCTATCTGATTTTTCTACAGTTTCATAAGCTAAACAAACAGCTTTGCTTTCCACCATCGCTTTTGTAAGTGGTTCATAAGAAGCAAAGTGAAAATAAGTAAAAAGTAACTGATCTTCTTTGATCAATTTATATTCAGGTTCAATAGGTTCTTTTACTTTCATGATCATCTCAGCGATTTCGTAAGTAGCTTCGATGGTAGGGAGAATATTTGCACCTGCTTCTACATAAGCTTCATCAGGGAAACCTGAACCTTCACCTGCAGTGTGCTGGACATATACTGTGTGGCCTCTTTTGACCAACTCTTTCGCTCCTGCGGGAGTTAGGGCTACTCGATTCTCGTTGTTTTTAATTTCTTTAGGAACACCTATAATCATGGCTCGTATATTTGGATTAGAATATTGTCACAAAGATACTAAGCAAAAACAAACTCGAAAGGCCAATAGCAAATAGTATTTGGTATGATTTCGAAAAAAAATGTTTTTCGATATTTTATTCTGTAGATAATTTTTATTGTCTAATAAATTTCAAAAAAAGACTTTTAAACAAGTTTAATTTGGATTTTTTTTTAAGTATTTATTCAAAATATATTTTTATGATAAATATCAGAAAATCAGTTGATTGAATTGAATGTTATTTGAAAACAAAATATTATTTTGGTAAATAGTGATTTTTCAATCTCAATCCAAATTATTGATTGAAAAATATTGATCTATTAATTTGTAAAAAATAGGGAATTGGCTATTTTTGGAATATGCTATTATAGCAAAGATATACCCAAAGTAACTTTAGATAAAATGATTTATGGCAGAAGTTAAACCAATTCCTAAAAATCAAAACTCACCAAACTTCTCAAAAGCTGCGGTTCTAGAAGATTTCAGAACAGCCTTAATGAGTAGGCATGCCTCCCTAGTTGGTAGAAAAGAGGTTTTTATGGGTAAGGCGAAGTTTGGGATTTTTGGAGATGGAAAAGAGCTCGCACAGTTAGCAATGGCTAGGGCCTTCCAAATTGGTGATTTTAGGTCAGGTTACTACAGGGATCAAACTTTTATGATGGCCATAGGTGAGCTGACTGTTCAGGAATATTTTGCTCAGCTATATGCTCATACTAATGTAAATGCAGAACCTGCTAGTGCAGGAAGATTAATGAATGGTCATTTTGCAACGAGATCTTTGAATGAGGATGGAAGCTGGAAAGAACTAACAAAAATGTATAATTCTGCTGCAGATATATCCCCAACAGCTGCACAGATGCCAAAACTTTTGGGTTTGGCATATGCCTCAAAACTTTTTAGAGGGAATAAAGGACTTAAAAATTTCTCGGATTTATCAATAAATGGTAATGAAGTTGCATGGGGTACGATAGGAAATGCCTCTACCTCTGAAGGTTTGTTTTTCGAAACCATCAATGCGGCTGGAGTAATGCAAGTGCCAATGGTCATTTCTGTTTGGGACGATGCCTATGGGATCTCTGTTCCACAAGAATACCATACTACAAAAGGAAGTATCTCAGAAGCAATTGCAGGTTTTGAAAGAACAGAAAGTCAAAAAGGATTTGAGATAATTAAAGTTAAAGGTTGGGATTATGAAGGATTGATGAATGCTTTCTTCAATGCTGGTAAAATTGCAAGAGATGAACATGTCCCTGTATTGATTCATGTTGTAGAAATGACCCAACCCCAAGGTCATTCTACCTCTGGTTCTCATGAGCGCTATAAATCAACCGAACGTTTGAAGTGGGAAAAAGAGTGGGATTGTATCAGCAAATTTAGAGAATACATACTTTCATCTGAAATCGCAAGCCCTGAAACACTTGATAAAATAGAGGCTGAGATTAAAGCTGATGTCAAAAAACAGAAAGAAACAGCATGGGCTGAATTTTCAAAAGAGATAAAGGCTGAACTTCAGGAAGCATTTTCCCTAATCAAAAAGGCGGCTGAAAATAGTACTCGGAAAGTTATTTTGACCCAAATGGCTGATGAACTTTCTAGAACTCTTAATCCAATAAGAAAGGATGTTATTTCTACTGTCAGAAAAGCCATTTTGACTCTAAGATTTGATTCTAACGAATCAAAAATTGAATTAAAAAATTGGTATAAAGCACAAGAAGAAAAAAATCATGATCGCTATAATAGCCATCTATATAGTGAATCTAAATGGGGTGTTTTAAATATTGAAGAGGTAAAACCGAGATTTGACGACAAATCTATTTTAATAGATGGAAGAGAAATTCTTCAAAAATACTTTGATTATACTCTCGAAAATAATCCTAAGTTTTTCGCTTTTGGTGAAGATGTTGGAAAAATTGGAGATGTCAACCAAGCATTTGCCGGCCTTCAGGCAAAATATGGTGAATTAAGAGTTTCTGACACGAGTATTCGGGAAGCAACAATAGTAGGACAAGGGATTGGTACTGCCTTGAGAGGATTAAGACCAGTTGCTGAGATTCAATATTTAGACTATTTATTATATGGTCTTCAAATGCTTTCCGATGATTTGGCTTGTCTTCAATACAGAACAAAAGGCGGGCAAAAAGCACCTTTAATAATAAGAACTCGCGGTCATAGGTTAGAGGGAGTTTGGCATTCGGGCTCCCCAATGGGAATGATTTTATCCTCATTGAGAGGAATGGTTGTTTGTGTTCCTAGGGATATGACTCAAGCCGCAGGAATGTATGCCACTTTATTGCAAGCCGACGAACCTGCAATTGTGATAGAATGTCTAAACGGTTACCGACTGAAGGAAAAACTACCTTCTAATTTAGGAGAATATACTGTTCCAATGGGCAGACCAGATATTTTGAGGGAAGGAAATGATATTACAGTTGTGACTTATGGATCTATGTGTAGGATTGTTATGGAGGCTGCAGCCGAGTTGGGAGAATTGGGGATCGAGGTTGAAGTCATCGATGTACAAACTCTTTTACCTTTTGATGTTCATGGAATAATCGGCGAATCCATCAAGAAAACAAATCGAGTTATTTTTGCCGATGAGGATGTTCCTGGTGGAGCATCAGCTTATATGATGCAACAAGTATTGGAAAATCAGGAGGTCTTTAGGTATTTAGATTCCGAACCCATGACAATTGCTTCAAAGCCACATAGACCTGCATATTCTTCTGATGGTGATTATTTCTCTAAACCAAGCGTAGAAGATATAGTGGAAAAGGTTTATAAAGTCATGAATGAAGCAAATCCAAAATCTTTCCCTACATTATAAATTAAAAGCCCTTTTAGAGGGCTTTTAATTTCGTGTAATATTGTTTAGAGTTACATCAGGACTTGAAACTTCATTACTTTTATTGAGCTCACGATCTTGAATTTGTAGTTCAATCCTCAGCGTATCATTCCTAAAAATAGACTGCCATCCAGATGAAAGCATGGCGTATTTTATATTTCCTTCAATTGCCTGAGTTTCATCATTATTTAAAATCCTTGGAAATCTACCATTAAAAGTAGTAAAGAATGGTGGATCTTGCCATTTGAACTCAGTGTATTGACCGTTTCTTTTCACAAAGAATTTTACAAAAATATTGTACTGATTAGGGTTTTGAACTACCCAGATTGTGTCTTTAACTGTAGCATTATTAATGATTGGATCGATTACCCAGTCAATTGGATTATACACTGGTGCCTCTGGTGGTCTGGTTGAATAGGTAATTAACTCTCCTGCATTATTTCTTTGGTATTCAACAGCATTGAAAGGAGGATTAATTTCTGTGGCTCCTAGGCCTAAATCACCTTCTGCATCTTTAAAATTCAAAGAAACGATCAGTGAATCAGGGCCATTTGTAGGGACATATTCTATTGTGGAGAAATCAATTTCAGGAGTGCTGGGAAAATTATCCGGTGAATTCACACAAGAAAAACTTGCTAGAGCTAAAAAGAATATTCCTGAATAGTTTTTGAAACGCATATGGCCAAAGTAAATTTACATCCAAGTTGATAAATTAGAGCGATTGGACTTCGCAAAATATAAAACGATGCAGGATTTTAAAAGTTTTTCAGAAGGCATTAAAGATTTAAAATCTGAGGACTTTGAAACCTTAGCTTTAGAACTATTTAAATTTCAGGCATCGGAAAATCAAATCTATAAAAAATACATTGAAGCTCGGCAAATCAATATTTCTAAAGTAGATAACATTAAAAAGATTCCATTTTTACCAATTCAATTTTTCAAAGATTATAAAGTTATCTCAGGAGATCAATCTATGTTTCCTGGGTTTTATTCTAGTAGCGGTACTACAGGTATGATTACAAGCAAGCATTTTTATTGGTCTGAAGATTGGTATTTGAATCATGCTCAAAGGATTTTTGAAAAAGAATATGGATCAATTGAGGGATTTCACGTTTTAGCATTATTGCCATCTTATCTTGAGAGAAAAGGAAGTAGTTTGGTAAGAATGGCAGATCATTTCATTAAAGAAAGTAATTCTAAAGATTCTGGTTTTTATCTCTACAATCAAAATGAGCTGATTAAAAAACTCCTTTCTCTTTCCCACGATAGAAAGAAGGTTTTACTTTTGGGAGTCACTTTTGCGTTGTTGGATTTAGCTGAGACTGGAATTCAACTTCCAGAAATAAAAAATTTGATTGTTATGGAAACGGGAGGAATGAAGGGTAGAAGAAAGGAAATGATCCGGGAGGAGGTTCATTCCATTTTGAAATCATTTTTTAGAGTTAAAACCATTCATTCAGAATATGGGATGACAGAATTAATGTCTCAGGCATACTCAAAAGGGAAAGGAAAATATACATTACCACCGACTATGCACGTTATGCTAAGAGATATTAATGATCCTCTATCATGGACCAGCAGAAAACAAGGAGGAATCAATGTGATCGATCTCGCAAATTTTCACTCTTGTGCATTTATTGAAACACAGGATTTAGGTAGTTTTGATGAGAATGGGGAACTTGAAATATTGGGAAGAATTGATAACAGTGAAATCAGAGGATGTAATCTTCTGGTGCAGTAATTGCTATCTTAAGAATTATTAGACATATTTGATCAGCATAAAATCTGAATTATGAAAAAATTAGCAACAATCGCATTATTGGTAGGAATTTTAGCTTTGGGGGCCTGTGCCTCTAGTAAACCTTGTCCGGCATACGCCAAAGCGCCTTCTACTGAGAAGCCAAATAGTTAAAAAAAATGCTGACCTCAATAGTCAGCATATTTTTTTATATCTTCAAGACTAATTTCGGGTTCCCCCAGAATGACAAGTCTTTCAATCACGTTTCGTAATTCTCGAATGTTTCCTGTCCAGGGAAATTCTTGAAGTTTGTTCAAAGCTGAATTTGAAATGGATTTTTTTACATCACCATTTTCAGTAGCTATATCATCCAGAAATTTATCTACTAATAGCGGAATATCCTCTTTTCTGTCTTTTAAGGAAGGCACTTGAATTAATATGACACTAAGTCTATGGTATAAATCTTCCCTGAATTTTCCTTCCTTAATTTCACTTTTCAGGTCCTTATTTGTAGCAGCAAGAACACGGACATCAACTTTGATGTCTTTATCACTTCCAACTCGATTTATTAAATTTTCCTGAAGTGCTCTCAGTACTTTTGATTGAGCAGAAAGTGACATATCTCCAATTTCATCTAGAAAAAGAGTGCCTCCCTGCGCTTGTTCAAATTTCCCTTGTCTCTGTTTGTGTGCGGAGGTAAAAGCTCCTTTTTCATGACCAAATAGCTCACTTTCTATAAGTTCTGAGGGGATCGCTGCGCAATTCACTGCTACAAATGGCTGCCCGGATCTATGACTTTTAGCGTGAACCCAATGAGCAACCAATTCCTTTCCAGTTCCGTTTGGACCTGTAATCAAAACCCTGGCATCCGTTGGTGCTACTTTTTCAATAGTTTCTTTTACCATTTGAATAGCAGGCGATTCACCTACCATATCCAGTTTTTTGGAAAGTTTCTTTTTTAGAACTTTCGTTTCTGTCACAAGATTTTTCTTATCAAGTGCATTTCTGACAGTTAGCAATAACCTGTTAAGATCAGGTGGCTTGGGAATAAAATCAAATGCTCCTTTTTTTGTGGCTTCAACCGCTGTTTCTATGCTTCCATGTGCGGAAATCATAATGAATTGTGGAGATTTTTCTAAAGCTTTTGCTTGATCTAAAACCTCAATACCGTCCATTTTTGGCATTTTGACATCACAAAGCACTAAATCAAAATCTTCTTCAATAAGTTTTTTGAGGCCTTCTTCACCATCTTGTGCTTCAGAAACTTCAAATTTTTCGTATTCTAAAATTTCACGTAGGGTTGCTCGGATGACTTTTTCGTCATCAATAATCAAAATCTTCGACATGTCTGTAATTTAAAAGAAAAAAGTGCAAGTCTATAAGCCGGGTTCTGTTTCCTTCTGTTAAAACCAAAAAGAATTCCTGCCATTTATCTAGCCCTGACTTCGCAATCAGGATCTATCGATCTACCCATTCCGCGTAAGAGCGAGCAACCCTTCTTGGAACTTAATCCAATGCGGAACCTATTTGATCTTTCAACCCATAAGGTTTACCATGCCTCCGGCATCACTGTCGGAGCGGTGGGCTCTTACCCCACCTTTTCACCCTTATCTTGAAACCGATACTTATCGGAAAAAAGACGGTATATTTTCTGTGGCACTTTCTGTAAGCTAACCGTTCCCAGTTAGCCCCCTTCCTGTTAGGAAGTATGGCGCTCTATGTTGCCCGGACTTTCCTCTTTATCCAGGCAATGAACCTGAACACAGCGGCAAGACGACTTGCACTCCGTAAAGTACGGAATTTAATTCCAGATGGGTTTCAAGTCTTTGCTAAATGGTGATTAAAAAAATTAAAAGTTCTGATTTTTTTTAAATGATTTAAAACAATTGTTAACACTTCAAGTTTGTTATCTAAAGGCTTATAAAAGCTGATTTTCATAGTGCTGGGTTGAACCGCTCGTAACTGGGCGGTTCTTTTTTTATTGATTTAGAGTATCTTTTGATCATGAAGCCCAATTATAAATTCAAAAAACTGATCAAGGCCATAAATTGGTATCCACCTTACCTATTCTCAGGGATCAAGGTTATCAAATATTCGGAGGATTTTAAAATGTTTAAAGTAAGATTAAAGCTTACTTGGTATAATAGAAATTTAATCGGTACTGCATTTGGAGGGTCTCTATATTCAATGTGTGACCCCTTTTTCATGTTTATTTTAATTACAAATTTAGGGGATGATTATATCGTTTGGGATAAATATTCCCATATAGAATTTGTGAAACCTGGTAAAGGGGATGTTTTCGCTACATTTTTATTGAACTCGGAACAGATCGAGGAAGTAAAAAACACTGTGGATTCATCAGGGAAACATGTTTTTGAGTTTCCATGCGAAGTGGTAGATAAATCAGGCAATTTGATAGCAAGCCTTAAAAAAGGTGTATATGTAAGAAGAAGAGATTTTCAAAAAACAACAATGTAAGTTGCGTTTGGAATGCAATGCTTACCTTTGAGTACTAATTTGTCCGATATATGATTTTAGTAGGTAATGCAGTTCTTTCAGATGATATAAAAGAAAACTTTTTTGTATGTGATTTGGAGGCTTGTAAAGGAGCGTGCTGTGTGGAAGGAGATGCAGGTGCGCCTTTGGAAGACGAAGAAACAAAAATCATCGAAGATATTTATCCAATAGTCAAAGATTACATTACTGAGGAAGGAAGAAAAGTGATAGAAGCTCAGGGAACTTGGGTTATCGATAAAGATGGAGATAAAGGAACCCCAACAATAGGAGATAATAGAGAATGTGCTTATGCGCTCTATGATGAAAGAGGAATTTTAAAGTGCGGAATAGAGCAGGCCTATCTAGACGGGAAAATCAGCTGGAAAAAGCCGATTAGCTGTCATATGTATCCAATTCGGATTACCAAATACGATGAATTCGATGCCCTTAATTATGATCGCTGGCATATTTGTGACCCAGCTTGTCAATTGGGATCAAATCTGAAAGTTCCAATTTATAAATTTCTCAAAGACGCACTTATTCGTAAATATGGTGAGGCTTGGTATGAGGAATTGATAAAAGAAATAGAAGGATGATCAATAGGAATTAAGGAATTGAAAATAATTCTTAACTTATTCTAGATCTATATCGATAACACTTAATCGGTTTTGATTTGATAATGCCTGATGGGTTCTTCTCCTAAAAGATGCTCAATAAAATAATCCCAGCGCTTTTTTGTGAAATAATCCCCAGATGTTCTTCCAAAACTATGGTTTCTACTTGGCCAAATAAATAAATCAAAATCCTTACCTGCATTAATCAAAGCTTCAGCAAATTTGAAAGTTGCGGATGGGTTTACATTTTCATCTATTCCACCGTGGGCCAATAGCAAATGCCCCTTAAGATTAGCCGCATTGGTAATATTTGATTGATTATGGTAAAAATCACCCACGGGATAACCCATATACATTTCTGGCCACCAAGCTTTTTCCATTCTATGATCATGGTCACCCGCCGAGGCTACAGCTACTTTGTAAAAATCTGGATGTAAAAGAATTGCTCTTCCGGCATCATATCCACCAGCAGAGTGACCAAAAATTCCGACTTTATCTATATCCATGAACTTGTTTTTGGAAGCCAGCTCTTTTATTGCTAAAACATGATCAGTAGTTCCATCTCCTAAATTATTATAGGAAACATCATTGAATTCTTTTCCTCTACCATGTGTACCCAATCCATCTACCGTTACTAAAATAAACCCCAGTTCAGCCATTGGTTGTTGCAAACCAATTAATCCTTGTCTAAAAGTTTTTGGAGTAATAGCAGTATGAGGGCCAGTGTAGGTATAATCTATAATTGGATATTTCTTCTTTGCAGAGAAGTTAGTTGGAAGGTAATAGATCCCATAAATAGTAGTTTTTCCATCTTTGGCTGTGGCGGAAAATGGTTTCGGACTTTGGTATCCTCTATTTTTCAGGTTTGAAATATCAGCTTTGGAAACTTCATGAACTATTTTTCCTGTTTCTAGCTCTCTTACTACTGAAACTGTTGGCTGATCAACAGTGGAATAATTATCTACGAAATACTTTCCTCCCGAGGAATAAGAAATGTCATGGAATGATTTTTCAGGAGTCAATAAAGTGAGACCTGAACCATCGAAATTGACTTTGTAAGCAAAGGAATAATATGGATTAAGATCATCTTCCTTTCCAGCAGCTTCAAAAAAT
This sequence comes from Algoriphagus sp., assembly GCF_024642405.1. Taxonomy (GTDB): domain Bacteria; phylum Bacteroidota; class Bacteroidia; order Cytophagales; family Cyclobacteriaceae; genus Algoriphagus. The sequence goes on from NZ_JAHEBC010000008.1 coordinate 19,755, forward strand.
ATCACCTCATTTTCTTCATCAACATTCAATAAATTTTTAACTACATAATCTCCAGTTGTAATTCTATTGATCAATTCACCTGTTTTCCAGTCTATCAGGTATAATTGATTCCAACCTGATTTTTCAGTTCCTAGAATAAATTGCCCATTATCTAATCTCCGGAGAATATTATTGTTGTTTACATGAGTAGGGGAAGACTCTGAATATACCTTTCTGATTTTTTTTGAATTTGCATTGATTTCTAAAATATCAAAAGCTTTGAATCCCCGATGAAGGTAGGTGCCAAATAGATTCTCACTTTCCGAGTCCCAGTTGAAATACATTCCTATAAAATGAGGAAGAGAAAGTTCCTGAAACTTAGTTTCAGATTTTTCTTCCAAATCAAAAATTACAGGAGTATACATCACGACGGAAGTATCTCCAGGTGAAGCTCTGTAATATCCCATCAGTTGGGGTCTAAATTTATCCTCTTGACTATTATCCAAGAGAAGCATTTTTTCGGCTAATCTTAAATCAACAATTTGAGTTTGGATTTTTTTAGAATCGGGTGACCAGTTTACGGTAAAATGAAACGGTCTTTCTCCATTCTCACCATGGATCATGTCGGACCAACCCCAAAAAGAGGCATATTCATAGTCTTTTTTTCCGTCAAAACTCAGTTGGATTTCTTCGCCAGTTTCTAAGTTTTCAACGAATAGATTGAAATTTCTAGTAAATGCTTTCCAGTTACCGTCAGGGGATAGGGAACTATCACGATTTCTTGGTGCTGAAGATCTTTTAGAATCTAATTTTCCTTCATGAAAAATCCAGTCCTTATTTTTCCATTCAAAGGAAATAGCCCCATCAGAGTTTATTTCAATCCTATTAAAAGGAAGGTTTTGTTCACTAATATTTTCGCCTGATTGGTGGCTCAATAATTCCGCTAATTTTTGATGGTCAAAAGCTTCGGAAGTTATTTTGTTTTCAATATCAGTTTTAAAAAATCTCTTACCATTTTCTGTGTAGGTCTGATGCCAAAAACTTGTTTTATCTGCTATCCAGTTAGGGTTTACTTCTAGATGGTAAATTTCCTTTTGAATATTATCGCTTAAAAAATATTCAGCCCTGTGATAAGTTTCTTCTGTGATTTGGCCAAAACCAATTTGACTAATGAAAGTTAATATTAGACTAAATACAAATCGTTTTGAAGTGCCGGTATTTGAAGGCTTGATCATGTTTGAAAAAGATTGATTGCACGATCAAGATACTTTTAATTCAATTGAAAATACTTTGGATTTTGACCAATAGTGATCTTGTTTTATAAATGGTTTTTTATTATCCGGCTGCTTCATAGGCCTTCTTTAGCCATTCAATTAATTCCTTGGAATATTGTTCTTCATGGTTGATGACTATCCGATGGCTAACCATTCCATTAGATTTGGTGTCAATTTCAAGAATTCCTATTGGATCTTGACCTTTCAGATTTATACCGATGTCAAATCTGGTTTTAGTAGCAGGAATCAATAAAGCGAATTGTTTTTTCCTCCGTACGCTTACATATGCATTTTTTGGAGCAAATTCCACGTCGTTTCCAAACTTTTTTATTTCCACACTCAGTTCTTCAAATAATGGAAGAAAATGCTCTTTGCCTTTATATTGCTTTTCGATCAACTCATCTGTACCTGATGCTGATCCTGCATCTGATTGTAATGTTTTGTGTGCAACTAAATTCGCAAATCCATGTGAAAATCCATGCGCACTTTTTAGAAACTTGACAATTTCTCCATGCTTTGATAATTTCTCCTTTTTTGCGATTAAAACCCAAGCGTCTAGGCTTTTTCCTGTGTTTTTCTCCAGGTTTTCAATCATCGTTTGTGCTGCTTGGTCCATGACTTTGCTTTTTTTAAAATTCAATTTCAGTTAGAATGGGAAAATGATCAGATCCCTGAATTAGTTGTTTTTTGATGCTTTGAATAAGATCATCATCTTTTTCAAGATATGGATTCCAAACTTTGCCCCCGAGAACTTTTAATCCTTGACTGGCTAAAATATGATCGATTAATACATTCACCTGATCTCCAGTGATTCTGTCTTTGAAGCGACTTGAGTTCGGTGTCCAACCGTAGGAATTAAGTTTTGGCTTTGGTAATACTGATCTGAGAATATATTCTGGATACCATGTGTCACCTAGCAACAATTCTACAGCACTTTTACTAAAGCGATTTTCATAAAAATCCAATTCGAAGCCATCATTAATGTCTCCCATGACTATTACTTGTTGACCTTTTTCCAAATATTCATCGCATCGGTCCCGGATTGACATACACTCAGCAAAAAGCTTTAGTCTATCCCGCTGAGAAATTTGTTCAAACCTTGCGTAGTCTACCATATCAAATATTCCTTTTGATTTGGTGTGAGCAATTATGACTCGTGTGAGGAAAGTGTTATCCAAGCCTAAAATGCTTAGTTCTAATGGTGGTCTATAATGCTTGTACTGTTCCTTGATGAGTCGATTTAAAGTGTCAACCAAAAAAGCTTCATCAAATCTTTTACCTTCTTTTGTTTCGGGGGTAAAAAGCACCTTTATTTTTTCCGGGTTATACAAAGCACACAGTTCCTGCTGTCCGGGAGAAGGAAAACCATGCATCGCTTTGAGGTTTTTATTTGGAATAAATTCCTGAATCCATGCTTCCAACTGTAAACTAGCAGTTTTCGACTTGTCTACTAATGTATTGGGACCTTCTACTATTCCAAGAAAATCAGGGTCCATTGCCTCGACAACCTCTGCCAGTTTTCTACTACGTTCTCCGTCTTCGCCAGTGGTTTTTGGATTACCCTGCGAATCAAATAGATCCCGCATCCACTGAACATTATATACTCCGATCTTTAGTTTCATAAAAAATTACAGTTTAAAGAAATACTGATATAAGTTACAAAATTCAGATTAGAGATGTGACGGTCGAAGGATTAACTTTATACTTTTATATAGATTCGTTTTTTGTCCATCCATAGCCCAATTAACCAGATTAAAAGCATATAGGAAAATGCAAAAAAGAAAGAGGCATTTTTTGGGCTAAGCCAACTTGTAAACAAGTTTTGATAGATGGTAGACCTTAGCGACATGTCACCAACTGGGATCATCCCAAAAAGCGTAATAACTATTCCAGAAGCGATGTAAAGTATCAAAGGATTCCTTCCAAAGACTAAGAAGAAATAAGTCCAATTATTGACTTTTTTCAATTCTATTATGTAAACTAAAACGGCAAGAATTAACATGTCTATACCGACTGTTAACAATACATAAGAACTTGTCCAGATTTTTTTGTTGATTGGGAAAAGTATATCCCAAGCATAGGCAGCTACTATTAATATCGCCCCGGCGATAATTAACTTTTTGATAGATTCCATACTATTTCCCAGTTTTTGAATCATTTTGCCTACTATATATCCCGCAATGACATTAACAATTGAAGGAAGGGTGCTCAAAATTCCTTCGGGATCAAATGGGATCCCTTCTCCACCATACATACGATCTTCACCTACCAGCGCTAAATCAAGCTTGATTGCAGCATTTCCTGTAAGTCCAAAAGGATCGGCAGAGTCTCCAAATACAAGCATTATTGCCCAGTAACCTAGAAGCGCTACTCCACTAAATATCCATCCTAATTTTACTCCACCTAGGTAAAGAATTATCGCTGCAAAGAAATAGCCTAAGGCTATTCTTTGTAAAACTCCAAACAAACGAACTTCAGTGATATTAATAAAGCTGAATTCTCCCGAATCAGATATATCATAAAAAGGAAAAGCATTCAGGAGCCAACCTATGAAGAAAATCAAAAATGCTCTTTTTCCTACTTTCTTGAAAAAATCCCCTGATGACATTTCTTGGAGTTTTTTCATTGAAAAACTCATGGCATTTCCAACAACAAACATAAAGGTGGGAAAAACCAAATCGGTAGGAGTGAATCCGTGCCAGCTGGCATGTGCCAAAGGTGGATACAGATTAGACCAATCACCTGCTGTATTAACAATTACCATAAAAGCTATGGTCATTCCTCTCAATACATCCAATGCAAGATATCTGTTAGATAAAACTGAAGGACCTGTATTAATATCCATGATTTAAATTAAGTTGGGTGGTTAATTAACTTAAAAAGTCAAAACAAATAATTCAGCCCCAATTTAAAATATTATCTTGTTTTTTACTTTTCAGACAATTTTTTATTCAATTAAACTTACCAATATGAAAAACATGGAAATAGAAAATCTTAAAGTAGTTGATCCAATCGAGTTAGATAAACTACCAACGGTTTTGGATTTGGGGATTTCAGAAAAAAAGAAAGCCAAGAAATTGAATGATTATAGAGAAGAGCTCAGTGATCATCAAGACACAATGTATGCGCATAATAAGTATTCTATCTTGATATGTTTGCAAGGGATGGACACTGCTGGAAAGGATAGCTTAATCCGAGAGGTATTCAAAGAGTTTAATCCAAGAGGAGTGGTCGTTCACAGTTTTAAAACTCCATCAACTAATGAGTTGAAACATGATTATTTGTGGAGGCATTATTTAGCACTTCCGCAAAGAGGGAAATATGCGGTTTTTAACAGGACACATTATGAAAATGTTTTAGTAACCCGAGTTCATCCAGAATATATTTTGAATGAAAATATCCCAAACATTAATTCTGTTGATGACATTACTCCAGCATTTTGGGAAAAGAGATTCGAGCAAATAAACAATTTTGAAAAGCATATAAGTCAAAATGGGGTTATTATCCTAAAATTTTTTCTCCATTTGAGTAAAGAAGAACAAAGACAAAGACTTTTGAGGAGATTGGACAAACAAAAACACAATTGGAAGTTCTCTCCAGGTGACTTGAAAGAAAGGAATTTATGGGCTAAATATCAGAAATATTATGAGGAGGCGATCAATAAAACATCAAAACCCCATGCTCCTTGGTATATTATTCCTTCGGATAATAAAAAAACAGCAAGATTATTGGTGGCTAAAACTATCCTAGAGGAAGTTGCCAGGTTCAAGGATATCAAAGAACCAGAATTAGAAATGTCTATTGCTGAGAATATAAATAAATACAGAGAAGAACTTCAAAAGGATGTATAGTAAATAAGAAAATTGAAAGTTTGACTACTATTATTTTTTTTTCAAAAACTCCAAAATAGGGATCAATAGAGGCTTCTTTAGTTTTAAAGTGATTCATTTTACGCGAAGGTTCATTCCAATTAAATCAATTGATTAGAATTGCCAGAAGATCATCTAAACCCTTTGATTAATGCAGTCTTGGTCTTTAGATAGCTAAAAAAACTTCAATTTTTAGCTTGTTAATAAAGAAGATTAGACTATTGACAATATGGAGAGTAATCATTTTTTTAACTAGTTAATCCAAAATAAAAAAGTATTTTAGAGCAATATAATTGTACTTTAGAATTAAGGATTTCTTTAAATATTTCAATCTCAACTTTATTGTTTTAAAATGAAAAATATCTTTTTAATAATTCTTAGCCTTTTTCTTTTTTCGGCAGTTTTTGCTCAAAGCGAAAAAAGATATGTGATCAAGCTAAAAGATAAAGGAGTTTTTACAACTGCTGATATTTTGGATAGAGATCAAGCCCAAAGAGGGAATAGTTCTCTTCGAAAGATGAAAAAGGATAAGGCCGAAAATATAGCTAGGAGCAAAGGTGTCAATAAGATTTTAAAAACATTCTCTGATGTTGAAGTTGGTCTAGTGGTAGAAATGAATGAAACTCAAGCTGAGGCTATAAGGAGAGATTCAGAAATAGAATCTGTAATTGAAGATTTTATAATGCAGGGTAGACCCAGAATGCAGGCCCGAAGGCCTATCATGCAGGGTAGGCCGAGAATGCAAGAGGAATATGGATATGATATAGGTGCAGGAACTAATTGTTCAATTATTGAAGCAGGAGGCGGACAACAAAGAAATGGTGCGGAAAGGAATTTTATTTGGATTGTTGATTCTGGGATAGATGGAAGTCACGATGATTTGAAAAAAAGTATCAATAAATCTAAGAAATACGCAAAATCATTTGTCGATAATGACCCATGGAAAGACGGAGCAGGCCATGGTACATTTATGGCAGGATTAGCTTCTGCCGAATCCAAACCGAATGGAAATGAATTTGCAATGAACGGAGTAGCTCCTGGCGTACCAACTGTATCATTAAAAGTACTTGATTCGAATGGAGAAGGGTTTTGGTCTGATATCGTTTTAGCATTAGATCATGTCGCTCAGTTTGGAAGAAGGGGAGATGTTGTGTCCATGAGTTTGGGGGCATTTGGAATTTCAAATTGTGCTGATTCAAACCCGATACTTAGTGAATCAATAAGAAACCTAGCAAGCAAAGGAATTTTCATAGTCATGTCAGCAGGAAATGATGGAGGCGATTCAAATATGAATTTACCTGGTTGTATAACCGGGGAAAACATTTTTACTGTGGGCTCAATTGATTTTAATTGCCAAGATGGTCAAGGTAATTGCTCAAGTTTTTCTAATCTGGGATCAAATGTAAACTGGGTAGCTCCAGGAAATCCAGTATTTTCTACTTTTCCCGGGAATGAATATCAGGTTTGGTCAGGAACCTCCATGTCAGCTGCTTATGTAGCAGGAATTATTTATGCGTCGCAGGGATCTCCTGCAGTTGCAGGAACTGTAAGTTGTGGTGGAAGAACTTATTCCATTCCAAAGATTAGATAAGGGTAACTAATAGCACTAAAAAAAGTAGGATTTGAGATTTTTCATGCCCTACTTTTTTTATGTAAATAATGAATTAGGGATTGGTCCTTTTTAATGAAGAACTTAATTTCATTACTCTTATTTCGGATTTTATTTCTTCGATCAGTATCATAAAATCAGGATCATTTCGAATGGAGTCAAATAATGGATTAATTTCCAAAATCTGATAATCTTGAAAATTCATACTTTTGGCTAAGCTCAAGTATTCCAGAGCTTTCTCTTTATTCTCTCTCATTAAATACAAAGCGGAGGTAAAAACTGCAAACTCTTTATCCGCAGTGCCTTCTTCCAGTTCTTTGATATATTCGTTAAGCTTTTCATTAATATAAAAATCAGCCTGTTCGTTTTTTCCTTCGGATTTAAAAAGGCTGGCTAAATAAATCGGTGCGTAAAAGTAGGGATCTGATTTCCAATCTTCTTTTTCTTCAAGAGATCTGCTTAGGTATTTTTCAGCAGTTTCATAATTCCTGTTCATATAGGAAAGGATCCCTGCAACTTGAGATATATTCGGATCATTGTTGATCAATTTCTCAACTTTGTTAATCACAGATTGAACGCTATCCGATTTTCCTTCCGATAAAAAACTTAAGCCCAGTTGTTCGTAGGTATCAAATGAAGGTTTGATCGAAAGAGATTTCTTAAGCCAAAATTGTGCTTGGTCTTGGTTCTCGAGCAATCTGTAATTCCATCCTAAAATTTGAAAAGGAATGAAGCTTTTGGGGTTTAGTCCTGCAGCTTTTCTTTGTAAATCCAGGGATTTATCCAATTGACCGGTAATAAAATAAGCTGTTGCAAGGTTTCCAATAGCTTGTGCATGATTTGGACTGATATTAACAGCTTTTTCTAAATATTCCAGAGCCAATCGATATTGATTATCATAATAATAAGCTACCCCCATGGCTTTGTATCCTTCTGCAAGTCTAGGATCCATTTCAATGGCCATATTTCCTGCATAAAGAGAAGAGTCTAGCCAAACGGATGAATAATTAAAAATCCCAAACATTTGTGCGTAAGCATCTCCCAGTCCTGCCCATGCCAAAGCAAAGGTTGAGTCAATTTTAATTGCCTCTTTAAAGCTTACAATTGCATTCTCATTATTTTTAAGTTGGTATTCATAATATTGGCCTCTTCCTTTTAAATATTCTTCATAAGCTTCAAAACTCAAGGTAGGTTTCTTATTGATTTGATCAATTTCTGATAAGGTTACTTCTGCTTGAAGCTTAGTAGCTATTTCTGATGCAATTCGACTCTGTACCTCAAATAAATCCTCGATCATTTCCAAGTCAAATGTTTCTGCCCAGATTGTTTGATTTGAATTAGCATCTATCAGTTGTACACGAATTCGTAGTCTTTCACCTGACCATTGAACACTTCCTTCTAAAAGTGTACTTACACCCAAGGCTAAAGCAATTTCAGGATTACTCTCTTGTGAGTTTTTATATAATACCGTACTATTTCGGGAAATTACACGCAGAGAATTTATCTTGGATAGCTGCGTGATTATATCTTCTGTTAGCCCATCGCTGAAATATTCTTTGTTTGGATCCGCATTTAGATTTTTCAAGGGCAGAACCGCAATCGATTTATCTTTTGTCCAACTAGTAGGTTCTCCCCAGTTAATGAACCAAATTAAGAAAGCTATGATACTTACTAAAAGTCCAATGCCTACCCAATATCTCCAAGTTTTTCGTTCCTGATATTTGATCGTACTGATCATTTGCTCCCTTCTTGGGACTATCAAGGGTTCAGTGGATAGAGCAAATAAAGTCAGGTTACGTTCAACATTCTTTAGCTTGAACTCACCTAATTTTACATTAGGGAATTTATCTTCGGAATCAATTAGCCCTTTTAATTCTGTCGAAAATAAGACGCAAGATGGAACCCCAATGCTTTGAATTCTTGAAGCTATATTAACTGCATCTCCAAAAACATCACCACGATCAAAAATGACATCTCCACAATGTAAACCAATCCTTAGCTTAATACCACCCTTTGTTTGCCACTCTTTCTGGATTTCCAGACTTGCGTTAAGGGCTTCTTCAGCATTTTCAAAAGTAGCTAAAACTCCATCCCCAAGTTCTTTAATCAGCGTTCCATTAAATTTGTCAAAAAAATGTTGATGAACATCAAGATTATTTTTCATCAACTGGTATGCCTTATCTTCATCTCTCCCCATCAATTGGGTGTAGCCTACAATGTCAGAGAAAAATACAACTGAAAGCTTCTTGTTTAGACTTTGATTCATATAAGCAGTTCCATGCCTCTAATTAGAGAAGCAAAGGATGGGGTTTTACAAAATTTATTTCAAGATAAAGATCAAAACACTATTTCTATCCCAAAATTAAATTAAATGTATTTTTCGCATTGGATTAAATTTTATCGATTTCCAATACCAGAGTAAGATATTTCTCAATAAATCAATATTGAATTTTTGTTCAAAAATAAAGCATTTTTTTTTGTTACTTATTGTTGTTCGGTTGGATTATATAAATGGAGAAAGGGTAATATCCAAAACCGAAATATTCCTTATTAAAAAATCCCTTTTCTATTTTTTCTTAAGTAAGAATTTTTCGGATAATTCATCAATTCCAACTTCTTTTAAAAAAGTTTTTATAGCCCTTTTACCAAGTTTTTATACTTTTTTATAATCCCAATATTATGTTTTTCTCCTAAATCAGTATTTGAACTATGAAAAATTTCAGGATTGTGTCCTGAATTTATAATTATTGATGCAGCTTCTAGCATTATTGTATTTAATATAGCTGAACCTATAATGGTGGAGGTAGCGCCCATTTTTGAATTAAACCCTTCTAAGGTAATAGATGCATCACCAATTTCCCCAAAATTATCGAAAGCTAGTTCACAGACTTCAAAAAGCTTTTTTTCTGAACTGTGTCTGGAATTCACTGATTTACTATGAGAGATATTTGTGATACAAATGGTTTTTGCTCCAGCTTTTGAAGCTTCAAGTGCTAGGTCAATAGGAACAGGATTTCTTCCGGAATTAGACGCCAAAATGAAGATGTCTTTGTTTGAAAGAGAATAATTGCCTAGATACTTTTTAGCTAATCCTTCTTGTCTCTCTGCCTCTGTGCTACCTGTTGCATCAATATGAAGCATAAGTTTAGGGGCGAAAATTGGCCTAACTCGAGCAAATCCGCCAGCCCTATAAAATATTTCTTCCGCAAGAATATGAGAATGGCCTGTTCCAATTGCATAAATCCATCCTTGATTTTGGAGGCTTTCAGCAATCCACTTTGCTGCTAGTTGAATTTTTCCTTCTTGACCTAAAGCTAAATTTAGTTTTTTCTGTAAAACCAAATAATAGGATTGGGTTAAGGGGGATTGCATCTCTTAATCTAAGAATGAAATTTCATCTATAAATACCCAACCTTTAGAACCTGCTCCTGGATGCCATTTTGGGAGAGATTTAATTGTCTTCATTTTAATTTTGACTTTATTAAATTCCTTATTAGGCATATCGTAATTCAGGGCTTCAAATCTTGAAGGCTTAATATCTTTAGATTGAGCAGGGACCTCATCTACTATTTTTTCCCAATTTCCATTATTACTTATCCAAACCTCAACCTGCGTGGGTGGGAAAATATATGCGCCTTCGTGATAAAGCAGGCTTAAAGTTAATTCTTTTGGTCTTTGACCATCAGCCAAAGTGATTTCTACCTCAGGATCTTCGTCTTGGAAGCCAAGCCACTCACCTGATGTATGATTGTTTTTTCCTTTTATTTGGTCTATCAATGTCAATTCGCCTTTTCCAAAATAGTTAGGATTTGGTTGAGTAAGCAATTTTAATTCCTTAGGTGGATTTCCACTTCTAAATAATAAAACACTTGATGAAGGGCTTCCTTTCCAATCTTTTGCAAAAGCTCTTGCTTTTACTTCAGCTGTTTTATTGATCCAGATAGGTTCATTATAGATCGAGGAGGAAGTACTATCAGGTTCTTCACCATCTGTTGTATACCTAATTTCAACAGTTTTGATAGGATGCGTTATTTCTAGCTTTGTGCTATCGGCAAACATATTTATTTCTGAAATGATTGTTGGTGAGTTAAGATCATAAATAACCCCACGACCATCAAAACCAAATTCAATTTTGGTGTCAGGCAATTGATTTCTCAATAGATCTTTTTGAGGATCACTGAGGCCAGTTTGCCATAAAAATAGTTTTTCAAGACTTTTCATCTTGCTTAAACTTTCAAGGCTTTTCTCATCTATTGTATTTCCAGAAATTGCTAAAGACGTCAAATTTTCCAATTTTGAAATCTCAGAAATTTCATCTGACGTAAGGTTGGTGAAATTAGCCTGAAGCTCTCTCAGATTAGGAAAATTGGAAAGGAATCCAAAACTCACACCTTCGAGAGGCATCTTGTTCAAATTTAGTTGAACCACTTGTTCCCCGATCGCTTTGAGTTCATCTAATGAACTTGGGTCAAATGCCGAAATACCAAAATAAGAAACCACCAAAGCTGGAGAGCCTGGGTAAACAGGAGCTACTTCTCTAAAAAAATTATTTAATTCGGAGATAGTTTCAGGATCTGCTGAATTGAAATCATAATTCTCTGTTGTGGTGAATTTTTGGGAGGCTAATTGGAATAAATCAGTTTGAGAATCTATTTCCTCAAGTTTTTGATCAAAACTAGCTCCAGAATATACCCAGTCCATTAAAATCGTCTTTTCTTCATCTGTAAGTTGGATTTTATTTTTTGGAGGCATGTGTTCTTTCTCTTCCATAGGAAGATTGATCCGGGTCACTAAAAGGGAATTGTCGAAATCTCCTGGAACTACGAAAGGTCCTGACTTCCCGCCTTTCTTAATATGATCGATTTGGTCCATCCTTAGCTCACCCTTAATCTTTCCTTCTTTATGGCAACTGATACATTTAGCTTGAAGGATTGGTTGAACGACATCTCTAAACACTTCTGCCTCATTTAAGGCTAAAGTTTCTTGCTCTTCTTTCAAAATAGGGGCAAGTAGAAAATTTTCACCATGAGTTAAATCTGCTCCCCAGTGGCCCGCAAGCAAAACTCCAACAGCGATTATTGCGCTAAGACTTTTTGAAAACCGTATGGATTGATTTCTGAAAAAATAAAGCAAAGTGCTTAGTCCAAATACAGCCAGCCCTGCCCATTTATGCCAGTCTAAAGCTGCTCCCTCATAATTTTCTTGTGCAAGAATGAGCCCGGCTAAAACAGTAATTCCTGCAAAGTTGCAACCTAGAAGAAAGCTTAATTCACCAAACTCTTTTAAATCTTTTTTTGTATTGAGATTTGGAATCCAAAAAAACAATAAACCAAAAAGCAAAAGAACAATCGGGAAGTGTAAAATGAGTGGATGGCTTCTTCCAATCACTTGAAGCCATTCTGGGAGAAATAAATTATCTCCACCTATTGTTAAAATTAGAGCCAAACCTAACCATACAAAGAGGGTGTTTTCAAGAATGGATCGAAAAGAACTTAAACTAATCATAAGAAGCTTTAAGCAATGATATCTTTTATTACATGTCCGGAAACATCGGTTAATCTATACCTTCTTCCTAAATGTTTGTAGGTCATTCGCTCGTGGTCTATTCCCATAAGGTTCATGACCGTAGCTTGGAAGTCATGAACATGTACTGGGTTTTCGGAAATATTATATCCAAATTCATCTGTTTCACCATAAACCATTCCGGATTTTACGCCTCCGCCTGCCATCCAAATAGAAAATGCTCTTGGATGGTGGTCTCTTCCATAATTGTCTTCAAGGATTTTTCCTTGGCAATAATTTGTTCTTCCAAATTCACCACCCCAGATAACGAGAGTTTCATCCAACATGCCTCTTTGCTTTAAATCAGTAATCAAAGCGGCAGAGGCCTGATCTACATCCTTGGCCTGAAGAGCCATCTCGCTTGGTAGATTACCATGTTGATCCCAACCTTGATGATATAATTGGACAAATCTAACTCCACTTTCAGAAAGTTTCCTTGCCAAAAGGCAGTTAGCAGCGTAAGTGCCGGGAATCAGGCAATCAGGTCCATACATTTTGATGATACTATCAGGTTCTTTAGACACGTCGGTCATTTCAGGAACGGCTGTTTGCATTCTATAGGCCATTTCATATTGTTGAATTTTGGCACTAATTTCTGGGTCATTAAATTCTTTATAACTCAGATCATTCATTGCAGAGATCTGATCAAGCATTTTTCTTCGCTCATCTCTGGACATGGATTTTGGATCCTTAAGGTATAAGACAGGATCTTCAGAATTTGAGAATTGCACACCTTGATGGGTTGCTTCTAAGAATCCATTGCTCCAAAGCTTAGAATAAACTCCTTGACCATTTCCTTTTCCCCGACTTAAAAGCACACAGAAAGCGGGAAGATTGCTGTTCTCACTCCCAAGTCCATAACTCAGCCAAGAACCCATACTTGGACGATTTCCTACTTGGGCCCCAGTTTGGAAAAAAGTTAATGCTGGATCATGGTTGATAGCCTCCGTATGCATGGACTTTATGATACAAATATCATCGACTACTCCTGCGGTATGAGGAAAAATCTCTGAAATCCAAGCTCTTGATTCACCGTATTGATTGAATTTAAAATAAGAACCGACTAATGGAAAAGATGTCTGCCCGGCAGTCATTCCCGTAAGTCTTTGGCCGCCCCGAATAGAGTCAGGGAGTTCCTGCCCAATGTTTTTATTCAATAAGGGTTTATAATCAAATGACTCCAATTGACTTGGGGCACCATTCTGGAAAAGGTAAATTACCCGCTTTGCCTTTGGGGCAAAATGCGGTAAAGCCGACATAATTGCCTCTTCGTCAGGACTACCGCCTTTGAAAAGATCCGGGATAAGTAATGATCCCAAAGCAGCACTACCTACACCTAAGCTTAGTTTTGATAAAAACTTTCTTCTATTCAGATTTAAACCCTGCTCAAATATTTCCTTTTCCATATTAAATCTTGGTAATCGTTTCTTCCAAATTATATAAACTAACTATTACCTGCATTAAAGCTGCAGATCTGGCGGTTTCCTTAGAGGAGTCTATTGGATATTCTCCGACTTCCAAAGTTGGCTTGATTTGATCATTATTTTTTTCGAACCTATCTAATTGATCTTCGAAATAGGCTTCAATCAAATCAGCCTCATCTGAAGTCATTTCTCTACAAAGAATTC
>NZ_JAHEBC010000158.1 GCF_024642405.1 Algoriphagus sp.
GTTTCATTGTGGTTATTAACCCCAAGGGCAATCAAAATTCCAACTACTACTAATAAAATCTCCCCTAGGGCATAGATTAGGTATCGGGTGAATTTATTCTGCTGGAGAAGTGCTTGACGTATTTTTCGGAAAATTGAGATCATAGGATTTGAAGATAATTATTGTTTTTGAATTCAAAAATCGATTCCCAACACCTTTTAAATTAGAAACATAACTTATTAAAATCCTCAGATCCTACTCCATTTACTCTCGAAGCTTAATCGGGATTTTGATGATTACTTGAACTCCGCTTTCTGATGGATCAACTTTCTTTAAGTCTACTAGCTTAATCTCCCCTTCTCGAGTATAGTTTTGAGAGAAATGTTTGAGTCGTTCCTGTGAAAGTGAAATCCCTACAGATTCTGATTTATGCAATTTTTTCTTTTGGTTCTGATTGGAAGCGGGTAAACCAATCCCATTGTCTATAATTTCTAATGCAAGTTCTTCTTCTGAAAGAGTAAGTAAATTAATTTGAAGTTTTTTATCTTCTTTGCTGGCAGACAAACCATGCCAAATGGCATTTTCTAAAAATGGCTGCAATAGTAAAGAAGGAATAAGAATTTTTTGGGGATCCACTTTTTCCAGGCCTGAAATAGAAAAGTGGATTTGTTGATCAAAACGAAGATTTTCAATATTCACATAGAGTTTCATTGTATCCAATTCTTCTTGAAGCGTAGACTCTTTTTCTCGGGTCGAGGCCAAAAATTTACGTATCAGTTTGGCAAACTTATTTAAATAGTAAATGGCTTCCTCCGCTTCATTTTCGATGATATAAGATTTGATGGAGTTCAAAGAATTAAAGATAAAATGTGGGTTCATCTGACTCCTCAAAGCTAAAAGTTTCAGTTCTGCCAGTTCTTTATCATAGGAAGCTTGAAGCAAATTCATTTTTTCCGCCTTAGCGGCTAGTTCCATAGATTTGACACTTTCCTCAAGCTGTTTTTGAACTTCAATCCGGAGTTGCTCATTTTCTTGAAATTGATGGATTAGTAGTTTTTGGGTTTGGTTACGTTCTTCGAGGATCTGCTTCTGCTTTTGGCCTAATCCCAGAGAAAAGAGTATATTTTCTAACAAAAAGCCTACGTAGAGCACACTGTATGAAGGCTCCACTGGCAACTCATTTTTTGTCAGATCTTGATGAATTGCCAAAGAAGCCACCGAGAACGTTAGCAATAAAAGCGACCCAATAATCATGTAATACCTTAAAGAGGTATTTACTTTGAAAAAAGGGATATAGGTAACAATGCCTAGTCCAGACATCAGAATAGTGAATATGTAATACCCTCTTAAAAGCACTTCATTGATTCTGGGATCTAACAAAAAATAGTATAAAAACAGAAGCGAACAATAGGAAATAATCACCCAGAGACCGATCATAATGCCTTTGTGCCAGCTGGGAAGGGCTTCTTTGATATTCAAAAATTGAAGTGCAAACAATACATAAAGGATGTAATAGATCTCAGTGTAGACCATGGGATAATCCATGATCCAGTAAAAGTGTCCTCCTAAATCATACAGAAAACCTCCTTCAAAGTGATTGAATTGCGAAAGAATTATAAAAAAAGTATACCCACTATAGAGTATATAAGTTTTATCCTTTTGCTGAAAAAATAAGATGAAATGATAGACTGTCAGGATAAAAAGACCTCCGATCGTAAATACTAGAAATCCATTTTGGAATGGGCAGCAAAAAAAATTTTCCAGATAGCTTTTTTCCAAAATTTTCTCAATGATTTAGGATGTGCAATAAGTCCGCTTTCCTGGACCTGGAGACTGGTATTTGGGTGCCGTTAGAAAGTGTTAGGCTTGGCCCATCTTGATTGACGAAGGCTTTTATGGCGTCCAATCTTACGATATAGGAATTATGGACTCTAAAAAATCCTTTTCCCAACATTTCTTCTAGGTCTTTAAACCTTATAGTAAAGAGTTCTTTATGTTGATTATTGAAAAATATCTCGGAGTAATTTCCATCGGATTTACAATAAAGGATTTCTCCCCGATCTATGTAAAGGGTTTTGCCTGACATTGCCAAGGCTAATTTTTTATCTTCTTTACCTTTCCAATCGCTGATCATATCCTTGAGAATGAATCCTAGCCCATTGTTTTCTTTTTTTTCCCTTACCCGATCCAGCGCATCGATAAGATCATCCGAATCCACGGGTTTCATTAGATAATCTACCGCATGCTCCCGAAAAGCCTTGATCGCATATTGATCGTATGCTGAAGTAATGATCAACTCAAAATTTCTAAAATGAAGTTGTTGAAGCAATTCGAAGCCGTTCATGCCCGGCATTTCCACATCCAGAAAAACACAATCAGGTTTCAAATAATTGATAGCAGATACTGCCTCCAAAGGATCTGTAAAGCTGTCCACAATTTTGACGTCATGGCAGAATTTTTCGATCTCCCAAGTTAGATTCTTGATGGCATTAGATTCGTCGTCTACGATGATGGCTTTGATCATTTACTTAAATATAAACATTTGAAGTCTTACCCTGAAATGGAATTAAGTTAGGATTGGTCATTCGATGAGTTCCTGGCACCGTACATTTATTACACTAAAAGCTAAGGAAAAATAAGCTGTTGAATCCAACGAAGTTTTAAATCTTCATAGATGGTGGTTTTTTTCACATGGTTGGTGTAATTGAGATGAAATTTGGAATTCGGTCAACATTTTATATCTCAATCCAATTTATAAAGTATTGATTACCAATTATGTATTTTTTTTAAACAAGGAAAGTGAGCTGCTTTTTAATTTTTTTTGGAATGGGTAAAATAGAGTAGTCTTCTTGGCGATTAAGGGAGACTGTAATCAGTTATTGAAATTCTTGAAACCCATTCATTTATGAAAAAATCTCTGCTAATCTGTTGTCTGGCATTTTTGATTTCCTTTTGTACCAACCGAAATTCTGACGAAGTAGCCACATTCGAAACTCCAACCCTGGATGAGCTTTTACGGCAAGGGCAGGTAGCAGTACAAACCAAAGGCATGGAATTTCTGGTGGCGGATACCCTGTATTCGGGTTGGAATACTATAAGCTATCAAAATCAATCTGGGGAGGTGCATTTTGTTTTGATGGATTTTTATCCGGAGGGTAAAACTATCGCAGACAATAAGCGTGAGGTATTGCCTCCTTTTGAGGTTGGCATGAAGAAAATTATCGAAGGAAATATGGATGAGGCCATAGCCGCCTTTGGTAACTTACCGGAATGGTTTTTTTCGGTCCAGTACCATGGAGGTACTGGCCTGATCTCTCCCGGGCAGACCGCAAAAAGCACCATTTTTTTAAGCCCGGGGCTTTACCTTATGGAATGCTATGTGAAGGCTGCCAATGGAGAATGGCATACCTCCCACGGGATGATCAAGCAAATCATCGTTCGGGACACCCCTACTTCGATGGCTGCCCCAACGGCAAGTACATCAATAAATATTTTAAGTACTGAGGGGATTCAAATGGCTACCCCTCCTGGCCTTGGTAAACAGGTGATGGAGGTCAACTTTCAAGATCAGAAGGTTTATGAGCATTTCGTCGGACATGACGTCAACTTAATTCGATACGAAGATGGCGTCTCCCTAGATTCGCTTCAGTTCTGGCTCAATTGGATGAACCCTACAGGACTCCGTACACCTGCGCCAAAAGGATTCACCTTTTTGGGAGGAATGAATAATCTGGGTGAAGGAGGTAAAGGGTACTTTGAAGCAGAGCTAACGCCTGGAAATTATGTGTTGATCTCTGAAGTGCCAGAGGCAGAAAAAAAGGGTCTTTTCACAAAATTTCAACTTAAATAAAATGAGTTCATTCCAAAAAAATACCGTAGCTGTCGTTTTTGGATTACTTCTATTGATCTCCTGTAGCGGCAATGAAGGACTAAAATCAGACGAAAAGACGGAGCAGTCCGAAAGTCTTGCTGTCTCTGGTGAAACGGTCCATGAGAATTCCACGGACTTGAGCAAACTATCTCCATTAAGCACGGAACAATTCAAAGCCTTTTTCCCTGCCACACTAATCGGCTTGCCGCAAACTTCATTTGTTGAAAGTTTTATGCCAGGGCTTGGTACTGGCAGCGCAACTTATAGAACTGGAAATCGAAGCATCCGGGTCATGATCATTGACGGCGCAGGTGAAAAAGGATCAGGTGCAGTAAGCTCATATCAATTTTCCCATACAAAGGACTACGATGAAAAAGGATCCTGGGGATATACCAAAACCATCTATCATGAAGGAATAAAAATGAAAGAATCTGGTCTTTCGGAAGATGAATTTGTCTGGGCACTTTTTTACAAAGATCGATTCGCCGTGGATATCGAGGCAAAAGAAGTCACCAAGGAAGAGTTAGGAGCGATTATGAAAGAATTAAACCTAGAGAACCTGCCAACCAACTAGTAAAAATAGAAAATGATTGAAGTCGCGATCGCTAGAACCTTATACCCTTTTTTAGAATAAAATCAGGTTACCAAAACTACCCTTACTATGAAACACTATATTCTTTTCTTCTTAATACTTTTGATTACAGCACCACAAGTGGAGGCTCAGTTTCTTAAAAAACTGAAAAAAACCGTGGAAAATGCCGCAGAACGCGCAGCACTCGAAAAGGCGGATAAGTTAACAAGAGATGGCACCAATGCCGCCATTGATTCGCTTACTCAACCTGGATCAAAGAAAAGTCAAACAGCTAATCCTTCCAATCCATTTGGACTTTTTGGATTTGGCCAAGCAAATGAAGGTGGGGATTCTGCTCAGGATTCTGCTTTTCGAGAAAAATTCTCTGGGATGATGGGAGGAGGGGACATGACAGATATCCCAGACGAATACCGATTCTCCTATCGGGTGGTCATGAATGTGGAGGCCAGTAGGGAAGAATTGGAAATGATTTATTGGCTCCAGCCTGGAGAGAGATATGTGGCCAACATGCCGTCAGATCCTAGGGCAAAAGGGACTAACCTTACGGTCATGGATATAGAAAATCGTGCAATGGTCATGTTTATGGAAGCTGATGGCAGAAAAATGGCCATGCGGATGAATACCAGTTCGGAGGTTTTTGATGAGTATATGTCCAAGGAGATTGAAAATCAGTCTTCGGTGGAGACTCAGAAAATTACCCAAATCGAGAGTAAGGAAATATTGGGATATACCTGTAAAGGATACAGTATCGAAACAGAAGAAGGAATTACCAAAATCTATCTTACGGATGAAACCCCAGTCGGATTTTTGGGCGGCTTTATTTCTTCCGGGCAGCTCCCACAAACCGGAGTGGAGCTATCAGAAAACACCATGTTTTTGGAAATGGAATTTTTGCCTAACAAGAAAAGTAAGGACTATTTCCATTTGGTCTGCACTGAATTTAAGGAGGAGTCCTTGGTCTTGAGAAAGGAAGAATACTCCTCGATGGGATTTGATAATTAATCATTCAGCCGTGAATTTTTTCTTCTCCAATTGTCAAAAATTAATTCCTAAGCTTTCATTAAGGCTGGGGTTATTTGCCTTGCTGCTCCCAATTTTTTGCAGCGGGCAAATTTCTATCAACCCGAAAAATAAAGATGGGCTAAAATCCAAGTTACCTGTAATCAAAATTGGCGCAGAAAGTCCCGAGGAGGCCAATAAGCGATTGATGAGTATGATTGGTGATGCGGAAGTCAATGAGCTTCGGGAAAGTTATCAATTCACCTACACCATGGTATATCAATTGGAAATGGATGGTACTGGATACCGCATGTTTCTCTATTGTGAACCAAACCAAAATTACTACGGACTCTACATTGACTATGGGGATGATCTAGACTATACCTTGCTCATGGATCCTGATCGGGAACTATGCTTTTTATTAACTGGAGAGGAGAACAAAACAGCCATTCCGCTCTCCAAAGACGATTTATTATTTCAGAATTTCTGGAAGAGTATTCCAGGAAATAACCCTTCTAGTGATGATTTTCACATCACACATTTGAAATTTAAAGCTGGGGAAGGGGCTTTTTATAAGGGGCAGTTGATCACTTCTCCTGAAGGTACCACTGAAGTTTGGCTGACGATGAAGGCTGATTTCCCCTATATCGGTGGAATTCCAGAAGCCGCCTATATTCCTAAGGAGTCATGGGCTTCAAAATACCCCAATCAGATTTTTGAACTGACTTTTACCCCTAATGGGAATTCTGGAACAGCGGTTTTTCTATCCTTAAGTAGGATAGAAGAAAAGCCTTTTGAGATAAATACAAGAAGATATGATCTGCTTAAATAGATCATGAGGAATGAAAAATAGTTATCCAATGAGAAACTGCATACTAACAATAATCCTTCTGAGTTTTTTTACCCTGCCAACAATAGCTCAAAATAAGGAGAACTCTGGCAACCAAGTAGTAAATCCACTCCAAGGGATCATTTTAAGACTAGATTCCTTGAAAAACGGATTTGCTCCTGAAGATGAATATGAGGAATGCAGGTACTGCCTGGCCCAAATAGCACTTTATGTCATCATGTTTGAAAATTTGGATAACCAAATCATGGAAGCAAAAGATTGTCAAAATAAATATGATCTCTTGGGTCTGGAATCCCAGATGCTACTTGGCTCAACCACCTTTATGTACTGCACGGAGCAATTATTCAATTACCTTAATTACGATGGTCCAGATGGAAGAAGAAAGATGGAGGCCTTGGTCAACCTAGTAAAATATAACAACTACATAGAATATGTTTTAGGTGATGTACCCTTCTCTCGTGAAACTAACCTGGATGTTATTAATAAAGAGTTTTTTCTTCGAAGTTTTGAATCTGTAGGTTTGGATGCGGATGAATTAGGAGATTACTATGAAAGAGAACAAACTGAAGAGGAGAAATTTAGAAACTTCAGAATAAATAGCATTATCCTTAATGCCATTCTTTTAAGATACTTTCATCCTATGGCACTAATGAAAGAAGCTTTGGTAATAAATCAACGAATGGCTGCACTTCCTTGCTCTGATGGGGTCAAGCGGTAGTTTTTAGAGAAAGCAAATTAGATCCATGAGAATTTTAGCCTCTGGTTCTTCCCATTCGATCAATTAAACATTACTTAAAATCTCAATAACCATGAAACTTTATCTTATCGTACTTCTCACTAGTATTCTTTCCTGCAGTTCAAAGGGTGATTCCAATGTTCAATCCACTGAGGAAAATGAAAAGGTGCAAACCGTCTATGCATCTGATATGATTGCCGATCCTGGAGTCATTTTGACCATGGAAGGGGAAACACACATTTTGAAGCAAGAAGATCTAAATCCACAGACCAAGCTGGATTTCGAAAGGGATGATTTAAAATTTGCGATCTATACGAATGACGGGCCCGTATCGATCAACCTCAACCTTACCCAAACGGGGATTTTGGAAGCTGGCGCAGCGAACTATTCCATCCCTGAAGCCAATCAGCCATCAGTAAAAGTTGATCTGAATTTCTTCAATCAAAACCGTGAATCAAGCCGGACTAATAAGCGAATCGTATTTCGGAAAGGGGAAATTAAGATTGAGAAAATCACAAAAAATCAATTGATCCTTACCTTCAACGGAGAAGGCTCCGGTATGACGGAGCGTGGGGAATTGTTTCCCGTCGAAGGTTCAATCAATATGAGCTATTAAAACTGATCAGGTTTTCTTCCCATTTTATTAAAAAGTCTTTTTGATAAAAATCCCTTTCGGAAAATTGAATAGAAATAGGTCCCTTTTTAAAAAGTAAATTCAAATGGTCCTTAATTGGAGTGAGCTCATTCGAGCTGCTTTTTAATATGGGCCTTCAAGTCGGATATTTCCTTTAAAGCTACCTCCCCTCTGGTGACTATTCCTAAACGGTTGTCTTGGTACATCTTAAATAACACAATGTGCTCGGAGTTTTCGAAGAACTCCTTAGAATCTCGGGGCTCCAGCCGATCTTCGTAAACGAAGTCGTTAAATTCACGTTTGACCACCGGAATCCAATCCACATTGAAAGCGCCTTCCACATCAAGGATCGCCTGATATAGCCTAAATAAAGTCTCATCATAATAGGTGATCAAATCCACTTGAAGCTGCTTATCTTGAAGGATGTCTATTCCTTTTGATTTAAGTACCTCAAATCCGCTGGATTGGGATCTGAAGCGTTCAAATTTGATCACTTTCCCCATCCAGAGATTCAATTGCTCATCATAGATTTTTTGATCCACCCGATCTAAAATCGAATCGGTTAATTGGATACCGAGGGCAGCAGAGTTGAGTTCAGCGGCAATCGATGCAGAATCTCGAGTTAGATTCTCATTTATAAGAGATAGAATTTCTTTTTCAAATACCCTAGTCTTCCTTTTTTCATTCCAGTTATTCACTTGGAGTGCCAACAGAATCCCGATCATCACCAGGGCTATTTCACCAAAGGCATAGGTCAAGTACCTCGTGACTCGGTTTTGATTGAGTAGTTTTTGGCGGATTTTTCTGAAAAATGAGATCATAATAGCGGTTTCTTTTGAATTGTCCCTTTAGGGACTAGCTATGGGTAGAAACAAGGTTAAGTTTAAAGAGCTGTGCCTTTAGGTACAGCATGTTTTTATTGGATCGGTTTAAAACATTTGAATTAAAT
>NZ_JAHEBC010000159.1 GCF_024642405.1 Algoriphagus sp.
TTAACTCTAAAGTATAACTGGCCAATATTGAATCTGGGATCACAGGTTTTGCTCCATCTTTCCAAAGCGTATCAATATCCTCGTTTAACTTTTCATAATTCCAGCCTAAATAAACTGCTCTACTTCCCTTTTTGCCATATTCCATATCGACTTCTTTTTCTTTCCAGACAGTTAGGTTTTCTCCAAAAGCTGAACCCAGAATAGATATAGTTTTGACATCAAAGTCTTCCTCATAATTCGCCCAAAACTTGGTGTTTGAATCTTCAAATTGATTAAGATAGATCGCATCGGGAAGCCATTCTTTTCCTTTTCGTGCATCTGTAAAAAGAGGTAAATATTCTTCTCGACCATTCAAGGTTACTTCCAAGAATGCTCCGATAAATACTTTTGCAACTTCTCTTTGATCCTCGGGAGCCATGAGTTGCTCGTAATTGAGAATCCCTTTAAAAGTGGCTAAAATATCATTATCGCCCCAAGAGGTATTGAATTGTCCATGATTCGCACCCGATATATAAACAGCTGATTTGAAATGATAAAGACTATCGGTAAACTTAATGCGTTCGTACTGAACGGATCCTGCAAAAGAAGTTACATCTGCATCTTGAGCTCCATGAATTGTGAGGTAATCAACATTTTCAAATTTTGTTCCGGATCCTCCAGGTTTATACTGCCCATCAACAGGAGCGATGGCAACAATTGATTGGATATTAAAATGGTATCCAAGTTTGACCGTGGCATCATCTGGATAATAATCCATTGCATTTAGCATCGCTGCATGGCCTACTGCTTCTCCACCCCGGGAATGTCCCATCAAAGCAATTTTATCCATGTCAACTTTGCCTTGAAGTGGATGACTGCTATCTGAATTCCAGTCTTCCCAGACCCTCAGGTGCTCTAAGAGCAACCAACCACGTGCATCATTTTCTTTCTCAAGTCCACCAAAAAGATCAGTCCAAGATCCATTGATGAAATTTTCATCCACAGAAGCCAAAATAATTCCTTTTGAGGCCAAAAACTCTCCCAAGTAATCATAACCTGGATCAGAAAAATCCTGCATGGGGTGATTTCCATGAACTACTAAAACAAGAGGAAATGGTCCATCTCCTTGAGGCATCCAAACCCTGGCATTGATGGGCAATTCTTTGGAATCAAAACCCCAATATCTCTCTCTCCACCAGCCACCAAATTTTTCCCAATTATCCAAAAATGCCCTTCCGTCAACAGACTCCGTTTTGTATGTTATTCCTTCTGCAAATTCATTTCTTCGTAAGTCATTTCCTGAACCATAGGTGAAGGTGAAAAAATCCAATTTTCCTTCCTCAGCCGGTGAAGGTACTGAAATGGGATTCACTTGGTCGGCAGTAAGACTAGCTGCATTAATCTGCTCATCCATCTCCAAACCACGGATGCTTGCAAAATAAATCAGCGCTATCAAGCCAGCTATTCCAACTACAAAAGCCAGATCTGCAACCACTTTCTTAGCCAATGTCAGTTTTCTAAAATGACCTGGTCGAAACATTGCTATTCCAGCTCCGATCAATGAAAATACAAGAATTAAGTATGGAGCAAATCGCTCATCATTCAGACGAACAAAATTCAACAGAATGATGGATATGATTAAGGCAATTTTATACGTTTTGGGAATTTCATGAAATTGCTTGATGAGCCAAGTGCTTAAATAAGCTACTAAAAAGGCAACACCTGTGATGATCAATCCCAAAAGAAGAATCCAAGGGTCTCTGAAATTGATACTCATTCCTATTGCCTCAATACTAAAAACAATAAGGGTAAGAATTAGTAAGCCTACTGCTGCTCCTCTGACTGCATATTCGCCAGGTTTGATCAGGTTAAGCTTGGCTTTGATCCAAGTGCTTACTTTTTTAAATAACTTCTTCATGGGTTATTCCCTTTTGGAATATACTTGCCGTAAACCGCATCTCTAAAATTTTTATGAAGGCTAATTCCATCGTATGGGTAAAGCTGAACAAACATCACTGCTGTCAATTCATTCACAGGATCTACCCAAAATAACGTACTCGCTGCACCATCCCAGAAAAATTCTCCTACCACACCATTCATTTCTTCAGGGGTAGCAGGAGGATCTGTCCGCACGGC
This sequence comes from Algoriphagus sp., assembly GCF_024642405.1. GTDB lineage: Bacteria > Bacteroidota > Bacteroidia > Cytophagales > Cyclobacteriaceae > Algoriphagus. Next base: position 2,116 of record NZ_JAHEBC010000159.1, read on the forward strand.
AAAATCAATCCCAAAACCAACTCTTCCTTTACTTGGGAGCCAAGATCTTTCCGTGACAGAATCAGGAAGGTGATTCGTAGCCATCAGTTTTACAGTTTCTGGTTTTAAAATAGTGGTTCCTTTAAATGTTCCTTCATTGACAAGCATTCTGGCAAAAGTCATGTAATTATCCAATGTAGAAGTCAACCCAAAACCGCCTGGGGTCAATGGCCATTTTTTCAAGTTAAATGCGTGGGCTGAGGAGTCTGGCATTTGTGTTAATTCTCCATCACCTGTTCGCTGGTAAGCAGCAGAAAATCTATCTAAATCTTCCTCACGAACCACGTATCTAGTATCGTCCATGTTTAAAGGTCCTAAAACATAATCTTGAACATAGTCTTCATATGGAATTCCAGAAATTCTTTCCACCAGAAAAGCCTGAACGTCTACCGACTGTCCGTATTCCCATTGCGTTCCTGGCTGAAACCATAGTGGTGTACTTCCTATTTTTTCCGCCATCACCGTCAGTGTATTTTCAAAGCTTCTGGCATCCTTCTCCTTCATCACTTCGCTCAATCCAGGAATGTTATCACGATTTGGAAAGCCCGCAGTATGTCTGGTAATATCTCTGATTGTTACCGGGCGATCCGCATCTACCAAAATCATGTTTCCGTCTGCATCAACTCCTTCATAAACCTTCATATCTGCAAACTCCGGAGCATATTTTTCCAAAGGATCATCCAGTTGAAATTTTCCTTCTTCAAAAAGAGTCATCAAAGCAGTTCCTGTTATCGGTTTGGTCATGGAATAGATCTGCACAATGGTATTTCTATCCATTGGGATCTGTTTCTCTTTGTTTGCAAAGCCAAAAGCATTGAAATAAACTTCTTGATCCTTCTCATAAATCAAAGCCGAAATACCTGCTACATTTCCTGAATTGACATAGGCTTGAAGCGTGGAATCTAGCCTCCCAACAGCTTCATCGTTAACTATAAAACTGGATTCTTTCTCTGGCTTTTGACAAGAAATCAGAAAAATAAAAGCTAAAAGAATGATGGAAGGGAGGACTTTTAATTGCTTTTTCATTGTGTTCCAATGATTTTATAAATGTTACCTTGATTCTTACTCATGATATAAACTTGCTTTTCAGAATCAATTCCAAATTTTAGATCCACTCGGCCACCTACCAGCTCTTCCATTGTCATATCTTTCCCTTCGAAATGGACTTTTAAGCTTTTCACTTCAGGGGTTGGCTTTTGGGACAGATCTGCAAAAAATAATCTTCCTGTTGGAATATCTCCGAACAAAAGTTTCCCTTTAAGTTGACCCTCCGGCATAAAATATCCTGCAAAAACGGCTACTGTTTCATCATGCTCCAATTGAATCAATGGATAAGTCACACCTTTTTCGGCATCATCTTTTGGTAATGGATATAAGGTGCGGAAACTACCAAATGGATTAATCATAAACCTTCCTTCTCTGATCGGCCAACCATAAAACTTTCCTGGCTCAATCAGATTGATCTCTTCAATGCTATGTTGCCCTATGTCGGTAGCATAGAGCGTACCATTTTCATCCCAAAAAATTCGGTTCGGGTTTCGGAACCCATAGGCTAAAACCTCCCCAGCTTTTTCAGGATCTCCGGCAAATGGGTTAATTTCAGGAATTCCATATTTCCCATTTACTCCATTATTTCCTGATGGATCAATTCTCAAAATACTACTGTAAACTCCTGATCCTCCATGATTGGAAACATTTGCAAATCGATTTTCAACTGTTCCTCCATCTCCATAGCCAATGTATAGCAACCCAAAGTCCGGATCTCCTTCCTTTGAATTTGGATTGAAGGTTAACTCTTGCATTCCATGTGCTTGTGAGGAATTATTGAATCTTAGAATTTCTCTACTAGTGCCTTGGAAGACTTTAGAATTAGGAGAATCTGCTTTCCACTCCGTCAGCACCCACTGCATAAATACTTTTAAACTGTCTGTATAACCAAAATCAGAAGCTTGTGTACCTCCAGGTTCGGTATGGGCTGTATAGAATAGCCCATTTTCTTGAAACTTCGGATGAAAAGTAAAGCTCCCCAATCCTGTTGCCCATCCTGGCTTACTCACCATAGCTGGTCTTTGCTCCAAAAGATTTAGATAAAGCTCTGGCTTTTGATCTACTAACTCATACATTCCAATGCGTTGATCATTGATCATTAATCTAGTGGTACCTGGAATAGGCTCCATTTTGGTCATTTTGGCTAAGGCCGGCATCGTATCAGAGGCGGGTAACTGTGCAAAAAACTCCAATTCAACCATTATGCCAGAGTCTTGAATTTTCTCTGGGATAAGATTAGAAGTGGTATCTCCCAGAATTTCAATTGGCAGGGTTTCAAATGTGTGTAGATAACTAAGAATAGAATTTAAATCCGAATCTGAAAAATTGGGAAAACCTGGCATTTCAGACTTATAAACAGAAAGTAGCCTAACTGCTCTTTCATCCTCTGCTGCTATTATTTCAGCCGGGTTTTTAATGAACTTTTTTATCCATTCTGTTTCTATTTGGCGGGTTAAACCGCTCAAATTTGGACCAATGGCATTTTCATTGAAATTATGACAGGTAGAACATTGCTGTTCAAAAATTTTTTTTCCTGTTTTTATTTGCTCAATGTCGGCACTTATTTCAGTACCAAATTCTTTTGATTTATCAGAGGTACAGGAAAGGGCAAATAGTAACAACCCTATTTCAAAAAGGTAACTTAGCTTTTTCATCGGTACTAATTTGGTGGTTTTTAGCTAATACCGAAATAATTATTGCCATTTTAGTTAAAAATGAAATAAAAAACCTCTGGCACAATGTACCAGAGGTATCTCCAATTTAATCCCTGTTTAGTTAAAATGGGTATTTCCCTTGCTCGATCATATAATCGGCAATTTGTCTTCTAAGTTCTTTCGTGTTTACCAAATCTGCTTTAGTAAACCTCTTTAAACCCATTAGCATAACTTTTTGCTCATCTCCTTTTGTGAAACTGGCAATTGCTTCTTTTGCTGCTGCGTTAATTTTATCTATTGCTTCAGCAAGATATACTTGGCTCATAGCAATTTGGTTAGAACATGCTTCAAGTCCATTTATGCCTACCAGTTTTTCTGTTCTTAAAATAGCCGATTCTGATGCATAAATTTCGATCATTACATCTGCAAGATTCATCATGATTTCCTGCTCATCTTCGATTTTATCCTGAAGAGCCATAGCAGCTTTGCCACCAACCATCAAGAATACTTTTTTTAATTTTTTGAGGACTTCTTTCTCTGCGGCAAATAACTCAGAAGTATCAATTGTTTCAAAAGAAGGTACAGAAGTCAACTCAGCAGAAACTGCCATTGCAGGCTCAAATAAATTCACTTCGCCTTTCATCGCTCTTTTAAGCAACATCCCGATCATCAACATCCTGTTAATTTCATTTGTGCCCTCGTAAATCCTTGAAATTCTGGCATCTCTATAAGCTCTTTCCATAGGGGCTTCAGCGGAATAACCCATACCACCATATACTTGTACACCCTGATCAACAACATAATCCAAGACCTCGGATCCATGTATTTTAGCGATGGCACATTCCATGGCAAACATTTCAACTCCTTTCAATTTTGCCTCACTTTCGGACATTCCTTCTCCGATAAATTCGTTGATTTGATCCTCTATATCTTGTCCAGCTCGGTAACATAGGGATTCTGAAACATACGTTCTTATAGCCATTTCAGCCAACTTCGACTTGATCGCACCAAACGAGTTGATGCTAACTCCAAATTGCTTTCGCTCAGTAGAATATTTAATGGATTTTGTGGTAACTGTTCTAGTACCCCCTAAAATTCCAGATCCTAATTTTACTCTACCGATATTCAAAATATTTACTGCGATTTTAAATCCATTTTGGCGATCAGAAAGCATGTTCTCAACCGGAACTTTACACTCATTAAAGAAAACCTGTCGGGTAGAGGAACCCTTTATTCCCATTTTCTTTTCCTCTTCATTCATGGTAATTCCACCAAATGTCTTCTCTACAATGAAAGCTGTAAGATTTTTATCATCTTCTATTTTAGCAAAGACAATAAACAAATCTGCAAACCCAGCATTGGAAATCCACATTTTCTGACCATTGATCAGATAGTGTTTACCATCTTCCGTTAAGGTTGCTTTTGTCTTACCGCTATTTGCATCTGATCCAGCATCTGGTTCTGTCAAACAATAACAAGCCGCCCATTCACCGGTTGCTAGTTTAGGAAGGTATTTTTGTTTTTGTTCCTCTGTGCCATAGTACAAGATTGGAAGTGTTCCTATTCCTGTATGAGCACCATATGTTGTAGAAAATGATCCCGCAGAACCAATAATATCTGCGATCAACATTGAGGTAACGAAGTTCATTCCCATTCCTCCATATTCTTCTGGAACAGATATTCCCAACAAACCTAATTCCCCGGCCTTTTTGAATATTGCGGGTACAAGATCCGGATCCTTCATACTGTCAATCTCCTCAATTTTTGGAGTGATTTCAGTATCAATAAAATCTTGACAAGCCTGGGCCATCATTTTTTGTTCTTCTGTAAACTCCTCTGGAATAAAAATTTCCTGAGCTTCGGTTTCCCGGATGAGGAATTCTCCTCCTTTAATAGATTTTGATATTGTTGCCATATAGAATGGATATTTTTTAAAATTTGAAATTCGATCTAGAATTATTTTAATAATTCGTAAACTCCAGCCACTCCCTGACCACCACCTACGCAAGCGGTCACTAAACCGTATTTTTTATTTTGCCTTCTTAACTCGCTAAAAATCTGAACAGACAATTTAGCTCCCGTACATCCTAGCGGGTGTCCTAATGCTACAGCTCCTCCATTGACATTGACGATGTCTGGGTTCATCTCCAAAGATTTTATTACTGCTAAACCTTGTGCAGCAAATGCTTCATTCAGTTCAATCAAATCAATATCATTCAAAGCCAGTCCAGCTTGTTTCAGGGCTTTTGGAACAGCTTCTTTTGGTCCGATACCCATAATTCTAGGATCAACTCCAGCAACACTATACGACATCAGACGTGCTACAGGCTCCAAATTCAATGATTTCATAAATTTCTCTGACATCACTACTACGAATGCCGCACCATCTGAAGTCTGAGAAGAATTTCCTGCTGTTACCTGACCTCCATTTTTAAATGCTGGCTTCAATCCTGCCAAAACCTCTTTGGTTGTTCCCGCTCTTGGCCCTTCGTCGGTATCGACAGTATATTTTCTGGTTTTCTTTTTTCCTTTTTCATCCAAATAGGTTTCTTCTACCTCTACTGGGACTATCTCATCCTTGAATTTTCCTGCACTAATGGCGGCTAATGCTTTTTCATGAGATTTAACTGAAAACGCATCTGCTTCCTCTCTAGTGATCTCATATTCCCTCGCCAATTCCTCAGCAGTCAATCCCATACTGATGTAATAGGAAGGGTGTTCTGTTGCAATCTTATAGTTCAAAGCCGTTTTATAGCCCATCATTGGAACAAGTGACATACTTTCCGTACCACCTGCGATGATACAATCGGCCATTCCTGCTTTAATCTTTCCAACAGCCAAAGCAATCGCTTCAAGACCTGATCCACAATATCTATTGATAATAAACCCAGGATTATCAATACCTAAGGCAAGAAGAGAGATCATCCTTCCCATTTGCATGCCTTGTTCCGCTTCAGGAACCGCATTACCTACTATAAGATCATCAACGTGCTTAGTTTCCAGGCCGGGTGTATTCGCTATCAAATGCTTTATCACATCTGAGGCAAGATCATCGGGTCTATAAAATCTAAAGCCCCCTTTTTTTGCTTTTCCTACTGCTGATCTATATCCGTTTACTATATATGCTTCCATTAATTGTTTTGTTTATTAGTTATTTGGGATTTAGGGTATTAAGTATCAAGTAACTAGTATCAAGATTTAGCCTCAATTGAAGATTTAAGTCCCATGATCATTCGTTGAACTTCAGAAAGATCATTTTCCAATTCTCTAGCTACTACCGAATCAAGTATTCCTACTCGTTCAGAAATGATCATTTGTGTTTCCAATTCAAAACTTTCACCAAGACTGATTTCCAAAGAGTTCACAAACGATTTGCCCGAAGATTTTGCACAGCCTTCAGCAATATTTGAAGGTATAGATACTCCAGCTCTTCTCATTTGAGAAATTAGACCAAACTTTTCATCAATTGGGTAAGTCTTTGTGACCGAATAAATTTTGACAGCAAAATCAACTGACTTCTGCCATACTTTAAGCTCTTTGAAATTGTGCATAGTTTGTATGTTTACCTTTACAGTCTATCTATTTGATACTAAAATCTTACTACTTAATTTCTCAGCGGTTTTCCTTTAAAGAGAATACTGTGAATTCTTTCCAATGTCTTTTTCTCACCGGTCAAACTCAAGAAAGCCTCTCTTTCCAAATCCAAT
>NZ_JAHEBC010000488.1 GCF_024642405.1 Algoriphagus sp.
CCTATGGACGCACAGCCATTATAAACTTTAGCCTGAGGTAAGTAAAGAGGATTTTCTCCTTCAATACTCCTACTACTCATATCATTACCGACAGTAAAGCCTTGAATTCTACCTGATGGCGAAATCAAAAGCGTGAGTTCTGGTTCAGGAACATCCCAAGTAGAATCTTTCCGGATATTCACTTTTCCTCCTGGGGGAGAAACCCTGCTTGAGGTCGCTTTGAAGAAAAGTTCCGGACGGTCTGCTGCATATACTTTATCATAAAAATCTGCTCCTCCTGCATCTTGACTTTCTTCCATTCTAGCTGTTCTGCTTCGATAATAAGTAACTCCGGCAGCCCATATTTCTTGATCACCCATTGGGGATAATAATCCGGTCGCCATAAGTTTTTCTACTTCTTCAGAATCTAAAAGTCTCCACCTTTTTGACTCAAAATTGAGGTATTCTTTTAAGTTTTCTCTTCCTAATAAATCATTCCAATTTAGGCTAGGCCCTAAAAAAAATTCAACATCTTTTTGAAGTAAAGTTCCTGATGGAAGTTTATAAAGTTTCATAAGTTTATGGGTTTTAGAAAATGGAATTTAAGGAAAAGATTCGGGAAGGCTATCCCACCGAAAGGAGGAATTTCCAATCAGATAATTGCAAAATTGTATTTCCCCACTACCTTTGCAACAAGATCATAAGGGGTGCCTAAATATTTCGGGCTGAGATCATACCCATAAGACCTGATCCGGGTAATGCCGGCGAAGGGAAATGAGCAGCATAACATAGTACCAAATTGAATTCGCGAAAAGGCGCCATTGGCTTTCTATTTTGTACAAGTTGTGCATACGGGTAAACAATCACAGAAAACTTCCCCTAAGTTTTCTAATGTTTAACCAGAATAACCCGAAAGGGAAAAAACACATGAAAAAAATATTGTTAAACCTAGCTTTTTGCCTGTTAGCAATCTCTACTTGGGCTCAAGAAAGTCTAAAAGGAAAAGTGCTAGACGCAAATTCAGGAGAACCTTTAATGGGTGCCTCGGTCTGGTCAGAAAAACAAGGAAGGGGTACCGTAACAGATGAGACTGGAAATTTTATCATCACAAATTTAGAGGTTGGAGAAATTGAACTTCGAGTATCCTTCATTGGCTTCGAAAGTTTGGAACAAAACATAATTCTTCCATTCTCTGAGGATTTGACCATTAGATTGAAGCCTATCGATTTGCTAACTGAGGAATTTATAGTTTCTGCCACCCGAGCCTCTAATACTACTCCTACTACTTTCCAAACAATTGATAAAGCAGAGCTTTCCAAAAGAAACCTGGGGCAAGATCTACCTATCCTCTTGAATTTCACACCCTCAGTAGTAACTAACTCCGATGCAGGAGCTGGTATTGGATATACAAGTATGAGCATAAGAGGCTCTGACCAAAGCAGAATCAATGTCACTGTGAACGGGATTCCTATGAATGACGCAGAGTCTCATGGTGTTTTCTATGTAAACATGCCCGATTTTGCTTCTTCTGTGGATAACATTCAGATTCAAAGAGGAGTAGGTACCTCCACAAATGGTGCAGCAACTTTTGGTGCCAGTCTAAATATTCAAACTGATACCCGAAAAGACGATCCTTATGCAGAAATCTCTAATTCGGTTGGTTCATTCAATTCCTGGAAACATACCGTCAAAGCTGGAACAGGATTACTTAATAATCATTTTGCAGTAGATGCCAGACTTTCGAAAATCACATCAGATGGGTATGTGGACCGTGCATTTTCAGATTTGAAATCCTTCTTTGTGTCTGGGGGATATTACTCCGAAAACCATGTCGTAAAAGTGAATGTCTTTTCAGGACAAGAACAGACTTATCAAGCTTGGTATGGACTTCCTGAGTCCAAATTAGAGGATGACCGGACCTTCAATTATTATACCTACGACAATGAAACCGATAATTACCAGCAAGACCATTATCAGTTGATTTATACAGGGAAAATCGGAACCAACTGGAAAACAAATGCAGCACTTCACTATACCTATGGAAGGGGATATTACGAGCAATTCCGTGAAGATGATGATTTTGCGAGCTATGGACTGCCAAATGTGGAAATCGGGGGAGAGATAATCTCAAGCACTGATATCATTCGCAGGAGATGGCTCGACAATGATTTTTTCGGAGGTATTGCATCCGTCAATTTTATCTCGGATGATGGAAAATGGGATGTGATTTTGGGTGGTGGCGCCAACAGATATGATGGAGATCACTTTGGGGAAATAATTTGGGCAAGAATTGCAGGAGCAACCAACATTCGGGATCGCTATTATGACAACAATGCTGTAAAAGATGATCGAAATG
>NZ_JAHEBC010000009.1 GCF_024642405.1 Algoriphagus sp.
ATATTTTGTATTCGATTCTAGCTTTGGTAAATTTTAATTTTAAAACCCAAAAAAACCTCAAAATAAATGTCTTCAAAAGACAAGTTAAATCGTAGAGAATTTATAGGAACTGCCGCAACAATTGCTGCCTCCTTTTCAATCGTACCTTCAAATGTTATTGCAGGACTCGGAAAAGTCCCTCCTTCTGATCAAATCACCGTCGCGAACATTGGTTGTGGAACTCAAGGTCTACGCGAAATGGGAGGACTGTTGCTAAACCCAAATATCCGAGTGGTTTCAGTTTGTGATTCAAATAAATATACGGAAGACTATATAGATTGGTCCCCCTATGGTATTCGAAACGATATTAGGGAAGTATTAGGAGATGATACCTGGTGGAAAAATGCCAAAGGAATTCCAGGCGGAAGAGATGTAGGACAAGCTTATGTCGAAAAATATTATGCTAAAAACAGTTCTTCAGGAACATATAAAGGATGTACTTCTTACGAAGATTTTCGGGAGTTATTTGCCAAAGAAAAAGGCATTGATGTAGTAAAAATAATGACACCTGATCATACGCACGCATCAATTGCGATTGCTGCAATGAATAACGGGGTCAACGTTGTTACGCACAAACCCATCTCCAATCGATTGATTGAAGGAAGAAAAGTCATTGAAAAGGCAAAATCATCCGGTGCTGTGACTCACTTGCTAGCGTGGTCTGACCGACCGGAATATCGTCAGATCAAAGCTTGGATGGATGAAGGTTTAATTGGAGATTTAAAAGAAATCCATAATTGGTCCTACCGTCCTGTTTGGCAACAATGGACAAAGCGACCAACTGATACCCCTCCAATACCAAAAGGGTTTAACTGGGATTTATGGTTAGGTCCTGTTCCTGATATGAACTATCACCCAAATTATACAAATAACGTCTTTAGAGGATGGTATGAATTCGGAGGAGGCTCTATTGCTGATATGGGCCATTATAGTTTGTTTCCTTTATTTGAAACATTGGGAATAAATCAATCTCCAATTGCTGCGAAAGCATTTGGAACTACTACCCGAGAAGAAGTCGATCATGTCTATCAGTGGGTAGAAAATGATGTTGCCTTTCCTGCTAGTTGCATGATCAAATGGAGCTTTCCCAAGCAAGCCAGTTTACCTGAATTTGATTTGTTTTGGTATGATGGAGGCATGAAACCTTTTGCTCCCGAAGAATTGGAAATAGACGGAAAAGATACCCCTGAAGAAGGACTAATGCTTGTTGGAACAAAAGGAAAAATATTAGGAGGATTTAGAGGAGAAAATCCTGTATTAATTCCTGAAAGCAAAATGAAAGAAAGACCTTCTTCTGAAATAATAAATTCAAGAGAGGTTGATCGAAAAACAGATATGTGGGTGGATGCAGTGAAAGCTAAGCAACAAACTCCTGGAAGTTTTATTAGAGCTCAAACCATTACAGACACTATAAATCTTGGTGCAATAGCACTAAGAGCTAAGAAAAGAGTAGAATTTGATGCTTCTATACCAAAAATAACTAATGATGAATCAGCTAATAATTTCCTGAGTAGGGAATACCGAAAAGGATGGGAAATTTGATTTACAGTTTATGACAAAGTAATTTTTTATCCACTCAAAATATTAACAACATGAAAAACAGAAGAGAATTCTTAAAAACAGCAGGATTGGCATCTGCAGCTTTAGGAATAGGCTTACCACAAATGAGCTTTACCACAAAAAAAGCCGACCCACTTTTCAAAATATCTCTTGCAGAATGGTCCTTGAACAAAGCCCTTTTTGCTGGAAAAATTGACCATCTTGATTTTCCTATTTTGGCAAAAGAACATGATATTGATGCCGTAGAATACGTAAATCAATTTTTTAAAGATAAAGCACAGGACATGGCTTATCTCCGGGAAATGAAAACCCGAGCAGAAGGAGAAGGCGTCACTTCTGTTTTGATCATGTGCGATGGAGAAGGAATGCTGGGAGCTGCTACTCCGGAGGAAAGAAAGCAAACGGTAGAAAATCATAAAAAATGGGTAGAAGCGGCAAAATTCCTAGGCTGTCACGCCATTCGGGTTAATGCTTATTCTGCTGTACCTTGGAGTACCAACCCATCAGACGCAAAGACGGCCATGGATATTACTAGCTCTGGCTTAAGACAACTTTGTGAATTTGCAGATGACTTTGACATCAATGTGATCATAGAAAATCATGGAGGATTTTCCAGCAATGCAAAATGGCTTGCTGAAATGATCAAAGAAACGTCGCATCCGAGAGCAGGCACATTACCAGATTTTGGAAACTTCCGTATCGCAAATGAAAATGACAAAAACATTTCTTATGACTCCTACCGTGGGGTGGATGAACTGATGCCATATGCTAAGGGAGTCAGCTTTAAACCAGTGGTCTGGGACGATGCAGGAAAAGAACATCCTCTTGATTATACAAGAATGATGAAAATTGTTTTGGCTCATGACTTCCACGGCTATGTAGGAATCGAGCACGGAGTAGAAGGCAGAGAATGGGAAAGTATTTTTGAAATCCGTCGAGGTCTTGAAGACGTCCGGAGGACGCTAGAAGCCGAAGGATAAAACCTTAGACACAGGGATTCAGTAATAGGTATTGAATCCCTTTTTTTAAACCCAATAGATGAAAACAGAATTTTTAGCTACAATTCCAGTTTTGCCTTCCAGTGATATCGAAAGAGATCTGCAATGGTATGAGGAGAAACTTGGCTTTAAGAAAATCTTTGGGGACTCCATGTATGTTGGAATTCATTTGAAAAATGTTTGGCTTCATCTTCAATGGCACGCAGACACACCTGAAGACCCTCTATTAGGCGGTTCTGTAGCAAAAATTTTTGTTAAAAACATAGAACCCTATTTCAACAAGCTAGTTGCAAAAGGAGTCATTCCAAAAGATAAATTGAGAAAAGACACTCCTTGGGGTACCCATGAATTTGGAATTTATGATTTGAACAATAACTCCATCTTTTTTGTGGAAGATGTGTAGGAAAAAATTTATTTCTCGTATTAAAAATAATTTGATTATCCGAAATGTAGCCAGTTGACTTATTTTCTTTACTTGATGGGTGGGAAGACCGATGACCGAAGTAGCCTCAATGCTAGTGTTTACCATATAATAAGTGGCTTTAGCTTTTGATTAGTCAATGATAACATTGCCTATATTCAGATAGAAAGTTTTTTTTTAAATCAATCTTGATCTAGGTATTTTTTTTACTAATTAATAAGTTAATTTTGACTTATTAAAATCTCTTTATAAATATTTGAAATGCCAGCCTTCGGCAAACCGTCTGAAGGAAAAATGCTTTTCTCCCAAAGCAATAGACATTATTTTATCAAATTTTATAAAGAATCAAATGAAAACTTTCAATACAATTGCCGTCATTGGCGGGACAGGAAAATCAGGGACTTATCTAGTAAAAGAGCTATTAAGAAGAGATTATAATGTTCGATTATTAGTCAGAAATCCAAAAAAGGTTCCAGATTTTAAAGAAAAAGTAGATGTTATATTTGGTGATGCTAGTAGCAAAAGCCAAATTCATGAACTTCTCAAAGGCGCTGACGCAGTAATTAGCTGTCTTGGTTTGGGAATACCCTTGAGCTCAAAAACCATTTTTAAAGAGACTACTGAAAATGTAGTTAATCTCTTAAAAGCCAGAAATAAAAGCCGATATATTATTCTTTCAGGGCTCCATGTAGATACTGAAATGGATCAAAAAGGAGATAATACAAAAGCTGCCACCGCATATATGTATTCCAATTATCCAGTATCTACCCAAAACAAACAAGATGAATATGAATTGTTAAGGGATTCCAATATTCAATGGACCTTGGTAAGATCATCTTATATAGAATTGACCGATCATAAATCTGAATATTGCAATTCTATTGTTGATTGCCTTGGCCAAAAAATTTCAGCATCGAGTTTAGCTGAGTTTCTCGTTGACCAACTTGAATCTAACGAGTATTTAAAAAAAGCACCATTTATTTGGAATAAGTAATAAACAAATGGCGTGGGAATTCTCACGCCATTTGTCTTGAAAACTGGGAAATCTTCAAAACGAGGTTTCTACAACTAAAAAAGATAAAAACAAAGATTATAATGTACCTCTCAGATGAACTTTAAATCATCATTTTTGGTAAATAATTATGTAATAGTTTTATATATGTTATATCAGGGTCCGTCTCAGGAGTTTCTAAGAATAGAGTCTATAACTTCAAGTAACTGCAGTTTTTTGAAAGAGATCGTGCCTTCAGCTCAAACATTAATTTGGATTTTAGAAAAATCTGAGCTTAAAATAGATGGCAAATTGTACTCTTTCCATGAGGATGAAGTTATCTGCCTAACTGAATTCCATCAGGTAGAAATTATTAACATCAGGAAAGCCAGGTTGGTTAGGTTCAATCGACCATTTTTCTGTATCCTCGACCATGATTCAGAGATAGGATGCAAAGGAATTCTTTTCTTTGGATCCTCCCAATTACCAATCATCACGCTTTCAGATCCTGAAAAAGAAAAACTAGAAACGCTTTGGAACATTTTCTATATGGAAATTCAAGAAACGAGGGACAGCTTTCAGCTAGAAATGCTTCAAATGTTACTGAAAAGATTATTAATTATTTGTACAAGGATTTTTAAAAAACAGAAAAACTACAACTCTTTGAATCATAAACAAACAGACCTGATAAGAGAATATAATTTTTTAGTAGAGAAACACTTTAGGGAGAAAAGATCCGTGACCGATTATGCAGAGATGCTAAACAAATCTCCAAAAACGATTGCAAATTTATTTTCCAAATTAGGTGCCAAATCACCACTGAGTTTTATTCAAGACAGAACGATGCTAGAAGCCAAAAGAATGCTTAGCTATACAGATAAACCTGTAAAAGAAATTGGTTATGATTTAGGATTCGAGGACATTCAGGCTTTTAGTAGATTTTTTAAAAATATAGAAGGCATCTCCCCCTCAGAATTTAAAGATTCCTATAAGTAGGGAAAAATTGCCAATAACTTGGGAATAATTGATTAACCTAAAGGATACATTCCCCTCCATCTTTGTATTGTAATTTTATTTAAACCACAAGAAACAGTACAAAAATGAAAGATTTCAAAGTTCCAACAAGAGAAGAAGTAAGCCCTAACAACCAGGCGATTTTTGATCAACTAAACAAAGGACTAGGATTTGTTCCAAATCTCTATGCTTATTTTGCTAAAAACGAAACCGCTTTAAGTGATTATTTGAATTTGCAGAACAGAAAATCCACACTGAAAGCTAAAGAGCGTGAAGTGATCAATTTAGTGGTATCACAGGTAAATAATTGTAGGTATTGCCAATCAGCACACACTGCATTAGGAAAAATGAATGGATTCTCTGAAGATCAGATTCTAGAAATAAGAGGAGGTGCTGCATCTTTTGATCCGAAATTAGATTCCTTAGCAAAATTCACCCAGTCCGTTACCATCAATCGGGGTAAGGCAAGTCAAAATGCAAAAGAAGCTTTTTTTGCCGCCGGTTATTCTGAAGCAAATCTGATCGACGTAATAATCGTTATTGGAGACAAAATTATATCTAATTACATCCATAATTTAACGGGTTTTGAAATCGACTTCCCGATCGCTCCAGAACTTGTAGAAATAGAAGACTAAACCAAATGTATTCACCGAACTAGCCAGAGAAATCTGGCTTTTTTTATGCCTTGATCCTAGTAACTTTAATCTATGAAACAACAACTAGGACAAATTTCCATTTTAGTTAATGACTATGATGAAGCCATTGCATTTTATTCCAAAACGCTAGGTTTTGAATTGTTGGAAGACACACAATTATCTGAAACAAAACGATGGGTTAGGGTCTCCCCTCCTGGATCAACTTGCCATTTATTACTTGCAAAAGCAGCAAATGATACTCAGGAATCCCAAGTAGGCTTTCAATCAGGTGGTCGTGTCTTTCTGTTTCTTTACACAGATGATTTTTGGAGAGATTATAATATATACACTGAAAGAGGAGTGGAATTTATCCGTGAACCTAGTGAAGAGGAATTTGGGACGGTTTCTGTTTTTAAGGATCTCTATGGGAATCTTTGGGATTTGATCGAACCTAATAAATAAAAATTTTTGAAATCCATAATTGCAAAAAAAATTGTCATTGAGGCGGTATTTTGTTTATTTAACAAAACATGACAAAGACTAAACGTAAGCTTTCCGATGTCGCCAGGCAGATGATGAGCGGTGTTGTTCAAATTCAAGTAGAAGGTTACATTGAAGAGGATATTCAATCCATTTTGAATCCTTCGATTAAAATCCCTGGTACTTGGTCTGGCTCGGGATTCTTTGTGAAATATAAAGATCTTGAAGGCTACATTGTAACCAATGGTCATGTTGCTAGGAATGCTGTCAAGATTGAAATCAGTTCCATGCTAACTAGCGAAGAACGATTCGAAGCAGAAGTTGTCGGGATGGTAAAACAGCTAGAACCTGATGTTGCTCTGATCAAAATAAAAGAGAAAGAGCTGCTTCGGTTTAAAAAATTAGCCATCCAACCGATAGAATACTTGGAATTAAGGGAAGGAACTGGCCCATCGCGCGGGGAAGCAATCAAAGCAATTGGATACCCAATGGGAATGATAGAACCAAATATTACCGGTGGTGAGATCACTAATTTCATCTCAGGATCGGAATATACCACAGAACGATTTGTAACTAATGCAGCGATCAATCCCGGAAACTCAGGTGGTCCAAGTATAAGCGAAGACGGAAAGGTAGTTGGTCTAAATACAGCCGTGATGATTGATGCTGAAAACATTGGTTTTATCACACCGGCAAGTTTTGTTAAGATAATCATCGAAAACCTACTGCTACTTAACGAACCTCACTTTGCAGACATTGGTGGCAAATTGCAGAAAAATGCCAATAACTTTAATCCTTTATTAAAGCAGCCACAAGCAAAAGGAGTGATCGTCTCCAAGGTTATAGCAAAAGGTTTTCTTGAAGCAGCTAAAATTAAATCTCGTGACGTAATTCTCTCCATAAACAAAGTAGAATTTGACCGGCATGGAATCGTGATAGGTAAGGAAGGTCTGTATAGACATAAAAATATTTATGATGTAATGAAGCTAGTACCTATTGGAGAAGAAGTAGAAATTTCTTACTTGAGAGACGGTGTAATGAAAAAGACCAAAGCTCATGCAATGCGAAATCCCGAAAAAGGTATTATTTCTAATCCAATCTTAAGTGAAAGAAGATACCTTGAAGTATTTGGAATGATCATTCAACCTCTTAGTTTTGAGATCATCCAAGCGATTCAGGAGATTGATTCATATGCACAAATCGAATTACTTCAAACCATAGATCAGGATAAACCGATGTTAGTCGTAACCCATATCTATTTGGGAACACAAGCAGATGAAATGGAATGGCCACTTGGTGAACTTATTGTCAAAGCCAATGACCAGGAAATCCATACGCTTAACGAGTTAGAAAAAATTATCGAAAAGAATAAAGGGGGTTCTATACTCTTGGAATGTCTAAATGGGACTATTGGTTATTTTCAAGAAAACAGCAAGAGTAGCTGACCTTTTCAATATTAAAAAAATCAAGTTTAGGTATAACAAAGCCCAATGAAAAATTTAACACGCTTACTTTTCATTCTTTTACTCTCTTTTTCTTGCAGCCAAAAAGAAGAAAGTGACTCAATAGCCACCATGTACTTCGGAGGAGATATTATTACTATGGAAGGCGATAATCCAACTTATGCCGAAGCCTTAGTGGAAAAAGAAGGAAAAATCCTCTTTGTAGGCAGTATGGAGGAAAGTATGGAAATTGCAGGAAAAGGTCATCAGATGAAAAATCTGGGAGGGAAAACTCTTGTTCCGGGTTTTATTGATGGTCATGCACATTTTGGAGGGTTTGGGGCACAGGCTATTTCAGCCAATTTACTCGCAAGCCCAGATGGAAATATCAATTCCATTCCAGAATTAATAGCTGAACTGAAGTCATGGTATGCTGAAAATGGTACTGATAAAACCCAGGGGTGGATCGTTGGAATGGGGTTTGACGATGCTGTTTTAGCTGAAAATCGATTTCCTACCAAAGAAGATTTAGATCAGGTTTCGACAGAAGTCCCCATATGTATTATTCATATATCAGGCCATTTTGGAGTGATGAATTCAAAAGGCCTTGAAATAAATAATATCACATCCGAATCAAAAGATCCTGCAGGTGGACTGATCCGCAGAATACCAGGAAGTCAAGAGCCAAACGGAGTTTTGGAAGAATTGGCAGCAATTCCTTTATTCTTTCCAATAATAGGCCCTTCTGATCCTGAGCTTGCTTTTTATTACCTCGATAAGTCTCAGGAGATGGCAGCAAAATTTGGATATACTACCGCCCAAGAAGGACGAGCCATGTCTAATCATGAGTTGATGGCAAGCTATGCAGATCAAGGTAAATTTTATTTAGATGTTGTTTCTTATATAGATTATGCTGCGCCTCAGTATATGAACAGTAAATGGAATTCAAAAAGCTATGAAAATCATTATAGAATTGGGGGATTGAAATTGACGCTTGATGGCTCGCCTCAAGGGCGAACCGCTTGGAGAACAGAGCCGTATTTGATTCCGCCAGCTGGACAAGACAAGGAGTACAAAGGCTATCCTGCAATTCCTGAAGACTCCGAAGTACAACGGATTGTCGATATGGCCTTTGAAAACAACTGGCAGCTTCTTGCTCATGGCAATGGGGATGCAGCAATGGATCAGTTGATTCGAGCGCTTCGACCTGCAATTTCAAAATATGGAAATCAGGATCGTAGAAACGTACTCATTCATGGCCAATATATCCGAATGGACCAATTAGATAGTCTAGCTGATATGGAGGTGATCGCATCACTTTTTCCGATGCATACTTTTTATTGGGGAGATTGGCATCGGCAGATTATTGGCAAGGAGAAAGCAGATCGCATATCCCCGATCCGTTCGGCATTGGATCGTGGTATGAAAGTCACTTCACATACCGATGCACCAGTCGCACTACCAAACTTGATGATGATTCTCTGGACTACCGTTAATCGGGTTTCTCGAAGTGGTGAAATAATTGGAGCGGAAGAACGTCTGACTCCTTATGAAGCCTTACAATCCATTACAATTTGGAGTGCTTACCAGCATTTTGAAGAAGAAAAAAAAGGAAGTTTAGTCGCCGGAAAATTGGCCGATCTTGTCATTCTTGACAAGAACCCGCTTAAGGTTGACCCTATGACTTTGAAAGACATTCAAGTGATGGAAACCATTAAGGAAGGAAAGACTATTTTTATGAAATAATTCGAAAGTTAAAATGTCTGACAATCCAATTTCTGTGTCACAACCTAATAATCCACTTCACGGAGTGAAACTCGCAGATATGGTGGAGCATCTGGTAGAATTCTATGGATGGGAAGAATTAGGTGAAAGAATTACGATTCGATGTTTTACAAATGACCCTTCGATTAATTCCAGTTTGAAATTCCTCCGCAAAACTCCTTGGGCTAGAGAACGAGTGGAAGGATTGTACTTGAAGTCGCTTCGAGATGCTAAAAAGAAGTAATTTTTTTCTCGTAACGGCGCAGCGGCACTAAGACTTCTGTTTCAAGTCTTTCACAGTTCACAAGTCAGAAGACTTACTTCATATAAAATTAAAAAACTTTTATTCACGCTTTGTGCTCTTTGCTAAATCCTCCGCGAACTCTGCGGTTAAAAAAGCTTTCATAAAAAAACCCGGAGTAAACTCCGGGCTTTTCGTTTTATAGTTTGTGGTTGTTATACGTAATTATTCAACATCACCGGCATTACTAGCATCAGGATGTCTTCATTTTCATCTTGCTCGGCAGGAACAATTAAGCCTGCTCTGTTTGGAGCAGAAAATTTCAATGTAACTTCTTTGCAAGAAAGGTTATTTAACATTTCTACCAAAAACTTCGCATTAAATCCGATTTCGATATCTTCTCCATCATGCTCACAGGATAGTCTTTCATTTGCTTCATTCGAGAAATCAAGATCCTCTGCAGAAATCAATAATTCGCTTCCCGTCAATTTCAATCTTACTTGGTGAGTAGTTTTATTGGCATAGATAGCGATACGTCTCAATGAACTTAGCAATTCTCCTCTATCGATCGTCATCAAATTTGGATTGTCTGCTGGAATCACATTTTCGTAATCTGGAAATCGCTCATCTATCAATCGACAGATCATTTTTATACTGTTGAATTTGAAATATGCATTAGATTGGTTGAATTCTACCGAAACAGGCACGTTCTCAGAAGGCAAAGTTGACTTCAACAAGTTTAAAGCCTTTCTTGGAATGATTAAACTAGCGGCATCTGAGGATGCTACATCAACTCGTCTATAACGAACCAAACGATGTCCATCAGTTGCTACGAAAGTGGTGTTTGTTGAGCTTAGGTTGATATAAACTCCGGTCATTGCCGGTCTCAATTCATCAGAACTGGTGGCGAAAATAGTATTAGAAACAGCGCTTGCAAGAACCTCTGTTGACATGTCCACAGTAGTTGCATTACTTACGGTTGGAATCTTAGGGAAATCCGTTGCATTCTCGCCTGCTAGTCTATATCGACCATTATCTGAACTGATTTCTACTGCATAGGTATCATGGTCAATACTAAAAGTCACTGGCTGCTCAGGTAAATTCTTCAACGTATCAATCAAGATACGCGCAGGAACAGCAATATTTCCATCTTCCTTGGCCTCCACTCCGATTTCGGTAATCATCGAAGTCTGAAGATCCGAAGCTGTAATGGTCAAAACACTGTCTTTTATTTCAAAAAGGAAGTTTTCCAAAATAGGAACAACAGGATTAGTAGTAACTACACCGTTGATCGCCGAAAGCTGCTTTAGTAAGGCAGAAGAAGAAACAATAAATTTCATATCGTAGGGCTTATTAATTTAAATTCTAGCAATGGAGGTAAATTTATAAATAAAATTCATTCTGAACCGACCCGAAACCTAAAGACTCGAAATAATTCTAAAGAAATTGTACTTTTTTACCTAGTTTATTTTCCTTGAATATTTTTGTCCGCGAATCCACCACACAAATGAACCGATCAAAAGTAAAATAATTATCGGAACCAATACATTTACAAATTGCCAAAAAGTCTTCTGTTGAGCTAATTTCACTTTATTCAATGGTCTAATTTGAAATGTTCTGGTTCTCGAGGCAATAATTCCATTGGGGTCCACCAGATATTTCACCATGTTCCTCAATAATAGTTTGTTGGCAAATGTAATTTGGCTGAATGGATCCTCTCCCAACGGCAAAGGACTTCCATCTTGTAAACTTCTTTGACTTTGAAAAACATCCCCATCTCCAAACACCACTACTTTTCCACTTCCAGATTCTTTAAAATCAATATTTGAAAACCCTTCTGGCAAAAACCTATTTTTAAACAAAGAAGTAAATTCACCCTCAAGCAAATAAGCCATCGGTAGTTTTTTTATTGAAAAGGACTCAATGGGCGGTTCCTGCTCCATATCACTAAAAGCCACTCTTACGGGTGCAGTCAATATTCTGGAATTATCAGACGAAAAAATCAAAGGTGTCTTTTTTATACCTTCTGCCAATACTGTATCCAGACTACTTGCAAACCGATAATACACCACATCCAAGCCTTTAGTGATTGGATGATCTTTCATAATCCCAGCTTGAACATAAAATGGCCAAGGCAAAGGAACCATCTGATCTTGATTTCCGAAATTTCCTGCCATCACTGGAAAATATCCAAAGTTCAAATCCTGAATCAAATCCTTATTAACTCGAATACCATATTTAAATAAAAGATTTTCTAAACCTGAATCTACAGGCATTGCAAAAGTTCCCTCTCCACCTGCCTGAGTTATATCCACTGCTACACCATCTACCATCACCACAAGGTTCCCCCCATTCATGACATATTGATCCAATAAATAAATCTCTCGATCCGAATAAATCTCTCTTGGCCCTTCAATAAAAATAATCTTGAAATTCTCTAAATCTGAAGGGCTTTGTGCCTGTTCCAAGGGGACTTTAAATAACTCAAACTCTCCATCCAAAGCTTCTACCAAACCAAAACCATCATCTTCAGACATTTCTCCATGCCCCATGATCATGGCAATGGCCGACTCTTCCGGGCTAACCAGTTTCTTGATAGCATTGCTCAATTCAAATTCTAAGTTCTCTATGGATTGGTTCAAGATCTGATCTGGTCCCATTCCTTTTTCACCTTTAAGAATCAAAGCCCCTGTCTCAAATTCAGCATTACTCACTAAAATACCGGGAAAAATCAAAGTTGCCTGTTGCCCAGAATTTTGACTGACGTATAGATTAGTAGGATTAATCCCGTATTCCGTCAATGTTCCAATAAATTTTTCCTGTTCACTTTCTGCAACCGAAAGAGGATCAAAATATGAATAGGTGATTTTCTCAGAGCTGTAAGAATTAAAAGTTCTTACTGTTTCTTCAATGGATTTCTGTAACCTCCGCATTCCACCTGGTAAGTTGTCTCCTACCAATAAAATATCCACGTGAATGGGTTCAGATAATTTTGAGAGAACTTCTTCTGTTGCCGGGTGAAGTGAATATCTTTTCTCTTCCGTAAGATCAATTCTAAATCGGGTGATTTGAGATAACAAACCAAAAAGAACCAATCCTCCAATCAGAATAAACCAAGGTTTAGCGGTATTTAGAGCAGACTTTTTCATTTATTTTTCAAAGTCAAAACACTCAATCCCAAGAAAAGCCAAATCATTCCCAGCATAAAGAAAACATCGGTAGAATCTACAACTCCTCTACTTAAGTTGATGTAATGAAAACTAAGGCTCAACTCTTCTACCCAATATGCAAAATCTCCCACCTGTAAATCTGCCAAAGCGGAAAAACCAAAATAAAGAACAAAACATAAAAATACTCCAAGAACAAATGCCAATACCTGTTGGGAAGTCAAAGAGCTTGCAAATAAACCAACGGCTGCAAATACAGCTCCTATCATTAATAGACCAATCCATGAACCAAAAAAACCTGCTTGATCTAAATTTCCAACCGGATCCCCTAATTGAATGATACTAAAGAAATAAAGTAAAGTCGGTAAGACTGCCAAAATCACTAAAAAAAGTAATGCGAAATACTTGGCTAATATTATCTGAAACAATGAAAGTGGAGAAGTTCTTAACAACTCCCAAGTTCCGGTTTTTCTTTCATCAGCGATGGAGCGCATTGCCAAAGCAGGCACTAAAAATGTAAATACATATGGCGTGTAAGTGAATAAGGCCTCCAAATCAGCATAGCCATATTCAAGGACACTGCTGTCAGGAAAAACCCAAACGATCAAGCCTATTGCCACAAGAAAGAGTGCCAATACCAGATAGCCTAATAGACTTCCGAAAAACGCATTGATTTCTTTTAGAAACAGGCTTTTCATCGGGTTATAATTGTCTTTCAAAGGTCCTCAAGAATCTTGCATGGCAAATTACCATTCCAATGTTTGACTTTATAGTTATGCTCGATTTCATTGGGTGATTTCTCTGAAAATTTGTTCCAAATTCTTTTTACTTTGACTCAAACTGATCAAGTTCAGGCTTTTTTCCTGGACGATTTTCATTACAGCTTTTCGGGCTTCAGTTGCGTTGTCGCATGAAATAACAAGTGATTTTTCTGGTTTTTTACCAAAAGAAACCTTCCCGATTTTATCAAACCATTCTATCTCAAGACTTTCTTCTGTTTCAAGTTCCAAAAGCACCTCTGAGTCCCCTGACTTTAAGTTTTCTAAAGCCTCAGCAGCAAGAATCTTTCCTTTATTAATAATGACTACATCATGGCAAATCGCTTCGACTTCCTGCATGATATGGGTCGATAGAATTAAGGTTTTATCACGTGCAATTTCAGAAATCAAGCCTCGGATTTCCACCAACTGATTAGGGTCCAATCCAGTAGTAGGTTCATCTAGAATGATCAGTTGAGGGTCATGAATCAAAGCTTTTGCTAACCCTACTCTTTGCCTATATCCTTTTGAGAGTTGCCCGATTTTTTTGTGTTGCTCAGGAATCAAACCAGTTTTCCGGAGCAATTCTTTTATCCTTTCTTCTCTTTTCTTACCATTCAAGCCATACATTCCTGCGGAAAAGTCCAAAAATTCTCTGACATACATATCCAGATATAGAGGGTTGTTTTCCGGTAAATAACCAATCAAAGGACTTACCTCTTTGGGTTTGTTAAGTGCGTCTTTTCCCAAAACAGAAACATAGCCTTCATCAGGCTGTATATAACCGGTAATGATTTTCATCGCCGTGGATTTTCCTGCTCCATTGGGACCTAAAAATCCCAAAATCCTACCTGGAACGGCCTTAAAAGACACTTTATCTAGTGCTCTTTGAGACCCATATAGCTTGGTAAGTTGGGATACTTCTAAGGACATTATTTATGCTTTATTAATCAATCAAATTAGGCAGGAAATAAAATCCCTCTGCTTTAAGCATCAAATGGAAATCACTATAAACAATTATCGATCGCTAATTCAATGTTGTGATCTTTCCACTCTAAGTGGTTTTTATCTTATTTTCCTTTTGCCAATTGCTCTAGCAATAAATCGATCTCTGTTATCCCTACGTATTCTGATACCAACTGCTTTTTTGAATCATAGCAAAAAATTGAAGGTACACTTCGAATTTGGAAGTAACTGGCAACTTCCATCTCAGAATCAAGGAGAAAGTGAACAAAGCTTCTGTCTTTAATACCAAGACTATTTGCAAATCCTATCATCTCCTCTACCGGCTGAACAGTAGTTAAAATGATATTATAGTTCTTAAATTCATCGATTCTTTTAGAGAGAGAGCCTAGTTCTTCCTGGCATAAATGACAGGTGGAATTAAAGTAAATGAAGAGCGTAGGTTTATTTTCAGCTAATTGATGAATAGAATTCGGCATTCCGTTAATATCATTTAAGGTATAGTCGGGGAGAACTCTTGGAGCTGGAAGATTAGATTCGTTTATTAAATTTTCTTTTTGGGAAGAAACCGCTAAGTATGCTGTACTTCCAAGAAGGACCGTAAATAAAAAGATCAAATATATTTTATTCATAACCTTTGCCACTTTAAGAATGAGTTTCAAATTAAACACTTAACTCTCTCAAAACAATAATAAATGCCCAAAGAGATTGTATTTTGAATTTAAACAGTAGACTTAAAACACCTGGGCAGTAAAAAAAATTGCCAATGGTGTTTTAAATCCTTTTTGTTTAAGAGAATTCCTTATTTTTTTCCTTTAGGTCTTAAAGGTCGACATTCCACATCGGCGACAAAGTAATTTGGGTGAGTTTCCAAAGTTTGAACAATCGTAGTAGCCACGTCTATTGGTCTCATCATATTTTCATTAGCATCCACTCCAGGTATTTCATCAAAGAAATTGGTCTGAATTGATCCCGGATAAATAGTAGAAACTTTGATTCCAAAATCCCGAAGTTCCATATATAAAGAATGTGAAATTCCTCTAACAGCATGCTTAGTACCCACATATCCAGCAAACTTATTTACTCCATTTAATCCCGCAATAGATGCCACATTCAAAATATGGCCTTCATCTGCATCTTTCATTCCAGGTATCAACCGCTTCACGGTATAGAAAATACCATGAACGTTCGTATCAAACATCGCTTTCCAATCTTCTGTAGAAAAGCTTTCTGTATCACCAGCCACACCAAAACCCGCATTATTTACTAAAATTCTAATGTCCTTTCCAAGTTTTCCAACGGTGGCCTGAAAAGCTTTTTCAACAGAATCCTCTTTAGAAACATCACAAACAAAAAAATGAAAGTTGTCATGCGAAAATTTAGGAGCTGTCCTACCCCATCCAGCGACAATAGTCCCTTTATCGATTAATTGTTTTACAACTTCTAATCCAACTCCTTTGCTCACGCCAGTTACTACTGCAATTTTATTTTTCAATTCCATTATATCTATCTTTTTTACTATTCTCTTTTAAAGCAAATACAGGGAAAATAGTTCTACAGTTTCAAGATTTTAAAGTGATTCTAGATAAATACTCATGTGATGGATCATTTTTATAAATTTGGATAAAAACCAAAAACCCTCAACTAATGAAAAAATATCTTCTTCTCTTTGTTCTTATCTCGGGGACAACTTTTGGACAAACTTCACTTCGACCTGAGATTGATAAAAAAGCTTCGTCCATAGAATCTAAAGTTATTGAATGGCGAAGAGACATTCACCAGAATCCAGAACTTGGAAATCAGGAATTTCGCACTGCAAAAAAAGTTGCCGACCATCTTCGATCTTTGGGGATTGAAGTCACTGAAGGCGTGGCCGTTACAGGAGTAGTGGGTGTTCTGAAAGGCGGTAAACCTGGACCTACAGTTGCACTGAGGGCTGATATGGATGCATTACCCGTAACCGAACGAGTAGATTTACCTTTCAAATCTACGGTGACAACAACTTATAACGGGCAGGAAACCGGAGTGATGCATGCCTGTGGACATGATACTCATGTCGCGATCTTAATGGGAGTTGCAGAAGTATTGGCTGGAATGAGAGATCAGCTTCAAGGAAATGTAAAATTTATTTTCCAACCAGCAGAGGAAGGAGTTTACGATGGAAGCACAGCAGGCGCAGAATTAATGGTAGAAGAAGGAGTGATGGAAGATGTGGATGCCGTCTTTGGATTGCATATCGGATCTCAAATGGAAGTTGGTAAAATTGGCTACAGATCAGGGCCAGCATTAGCGGCGGTGGATAATCTGGAGATTACAGTAAATGGAGTACAAGCTCATGGTGCTTCACCTTGGTCAGGAGTGGATCCTATTGTTACATCTTCACAAATCATAAGTGGTTTGCAGACAATTCTTTCAAGAAGCGTAAATATCACAGAGAATCCAGCGGTTGTCACAATCGGGGCGATTCATGGAGGTATTCGTCACAATATCATCCCTGAGAAAGTAGAAATGATCGGTACCATCCGGACATTCGGAACAGAACAACAGGATCTGGTTCATAAACGAATTCGAGAAGTTGCGACAAATATTGCTGAAAGTGCAGGCGCTACAGCCGATGTGAAAATCGAAAAGCTTTATCCCTCTACCGTCAATAATCCAGCCCTAACAGCCCAAATGGCGCCTACTATTTTAGCTGCTGCAGGAGAAGGAAATGTGATTGCCAATCCCCCAATAACTGGAGCAGAAGATTTCAGCTTTTTTCAAATTGAGAAGCCAGGACTATTTATTTCCCTTGGAGGGATGAAAAAAGGTGGAGACCCCACAAAAACTCCATCACATCATACTCCAGACTTTTACATTGACGAAGGTGGATTCATACTTGGTATGAGAGTGATGAGCTACTTTGTGGTGGATTATATGGGAATGAAGTAATTTAAGATTTGTGATGTAGGATGTAAGATTGAACCTTTTGATAAAATCGATATCAAAGAATACCTGGATCTAAATGGTCTGGGTATTTTTTTTCCAAGCTATTGATTGTTTAAAGAAGGTAAATTCCGATTAGTAATAAGGTAGATTTATCTACCTTAGAGAAATCATCTGTTTTTAAAAAAAATAAAAAAAAGGACAGAATTCTTTATTTTGTTGATTAACCACTTAAACCAAAAAAATTGAAAAAGCTCCTTTTACCCTTCCTATTTATTTCTATAGCCAGTTTTGGCCAATCTAATCTACGAACAAATATCGATCAGTCTTCTGATGACGTTGAATCAAAAGTTGTAGAATGGAGGAGGGATTTCCACATGCACCCTGAGCTAGGAAATCAGGAATTTCGCACAGCAAAAGTTATAGCAGAACATCTTCGCTCCCTTGGAATGGAAGTAACTGAAGGTGTAGCTGTTACTGGAGTAGTTGGTGTTTTAAAAGGCGGAAAGCCTGGTCCAATGGTTGGGCTTCGTGCAGACATGGATGCTTTGCCAGTGACGGAAAGGAACGACCTGCCCTTCAAGTCTGTAAATACCGCTAACTATAACGGCCAGGAAACAGGGGTGATGCATGCTTGCGGTCACGATTCTCATATGGCAATTCTGATGGGAGTAGCAGAGGTTCTGGCAGGTATGAAAGACCAATTAGAAGGATCTGTTAAGTTTATTTTCCAACCTGCTGAAGAGGGTGTTTATGATGTGGATATTGCAGGAGCAGAGCTTATGGTGAAAGAAGGAGTGATGGAGGATGTGGATGCAATATTTGGATTACATATTTGGGCACAAATTGAGGCTGGCAAAATAGGTTATCGATCTGGCCCCTTTTTGGCAGCGGTAGATAATTTAGAAATTACCA
Organism: Algoriphagus sp.; assembly: GCF_024642405.1. Lineage (GTDB taxonomy): Bacteria > Bacteroidota > Bacteroidia > Cytophagales > Cyclobacteriaceae > Algoriphagus. The sequence continues at coordinate 18,314 of NZ_JAHEBC010000009.1, forward strand.
TCAACGGTACACAGGCACACGGTGCTGCTCCCTGGTCTAGTGTAGATCCAATAGTTACATCTGCACAAATAATAACTGGCCTACAGACCATACTATCACGAAATGTAAACATAACTGAAAACCCTGCCGTGGTAACGATAGGCGCTATTCACGGAGGCATTCGACATAATATTATTCCAGAAAAAGTAGAAATGATCGGTACGATCAGAACTTTTGGCGATGAGCAGCAGGCGCTTGTCCATAAAAGAATCACTGAAATCGCTACAAACATTGCAGAAAGTGCTGGAGCTACTGCTGATGTAAACATTGGTAAACTCTATCCTTCTACAGTAAACCCTCCAGAACTTACTTCCAAAATGACTCCTTCTATGCAGGCTGCAGCGGGAGAAGGTAATGTAATAGCCATGCCCCCTGTGACAGGTGCAGAAGATTTTAGCTTTTTTCAAAGAGAAAAACCAGGATTTTTCATTTTCCTTGGAGGTATGAAAAAAGGTGCCGATCCATTAACTACTCCATCCCATCATACTCCAGATTTTCATATCGAAGAAAGCGGGTTCAAGCTTGGTGTAAGGGCTTTGAGCTACTTTGTGGTAGATTATATGGGAATGCAATAAAGAATTCCTTACCAGAGAAAAGCCTCAATTCTTGATAGAATCGAGGCTTTTTTAATATTTATGGGATTACATTCGCTGGACTAACTCCGACATCACTTTTGCCATGATTGGTTCTGCTAAGGCCGCTGCTTTCAAAACCTCCGCAATTGTTACTTTTTTAATTTTGCCTTCCACTCCCAAATCGGTAATAGCCGAAATCCCAAATACTTCCATCTCCATCTGTCTTGCCACAATTACCTCGGGAATAGTACTCATTCCCACAGCATCAGCTCCAATGATTCTGAGATATTTATATTCTGCGGGGGTTTCCAAATTTGGACCTTGTACTCCAGCGTAAACACCAGTATGAAACATAAACTTATTCTCAAGGGCGATTTCCTCCGCTAGCTGAATTAATCTTTCAGAATATGTATCACTCATATCCGGAAACCTAACTCCAAATTCATCAAGGTTTTTTCCTCTCAATGGGCTTTCGGGAAACAGATCTATGTGATCGTTGATAATCATTACCTCTCCAACATGCTGGGAAGGATTTAATCCCCCACAAGCATTCGAAACCAAAAGGTGTTTCACCCCCAATAATTTCATCACTCTAACAGGAAAGGTTACCTCTTTCATGGAATAACCTTCGTAATAATGAAACCGGCCTTTCATTGCTACTACTTTTTTTTCTCCAATGCTTCCAAAAATCAATTTCCCTGAATGGCTCTCCACCGTAGATAAAGGGAAATGAGGAATTTCACTGTAATCAATTTCGATATCAACATGGATTTGATCAACAAGCTTGCCGAGCCCGGTTCCAAGAATAATTCCGATATTGACTTCTCCAGGATAAAGGTTACTTATAAATTGAGAAGCTTCTTTGATTTGATCCGCGTAGTTCATAGAAATAAAAATCAGGTGAGGTAAAGATATTAAAATTGACCTTTTTTCGAACTATTACCTTCAACACCTTGTATTAGTTGACAAAATATCCTCAAATGATCAAAATTATTGTTGGCACGAATCGAAAAAATTCAGTTTCAAAAGTTATAGCTGAACTTTACCAAACTATTCTTAAAGAAAAGGGAGCTGATTCCGAAATTCTAGAATTGGAAAACTTACCTATTGATTTTATAGGAACTGCTTTGTATGAAAACAATGGCAAAAATGATGATTATAATCTATTTCATGATAAGGTGAAATCTGGAGAAAAATTCGTCTTTATCGTACCCGAATACAATGGATCTTTTCCTGGTATTCTGAAAGCTTTTATTGATGGGATGACTTATCCCAATTCATTTCAAAATAAAAAAAGTGCTCTTGTGGGAATTTCTTCTGGAATCGGGGGAGGTGGCATCGCTTTGAGCCACCTCACCGATATATTCCATTACCTGGGAATGCATGTCCTTGCTCTCAAGCCGAAGCTTGCTAAAATAGAGCAAAATATGTCAGATAACCTGCTCACCAACAGGCTTTACTTGGACTTATTGCAAACTCAGGCTGACATGTTACTAGAATTTTAAAATCTAGTCAACATTATCATGTAAGAATCTATTATTTCCCAGAATCTCATTATCGTCGTTCAGATTAAATTTACTGATGTTTTCTTCTGAACTATGTTGAGGTTCATTCAACTTTACATTCTTACGTTGGTATGCAGGCACTTCCATTTTCTCTTTCAGTTCTTCTGGAGTAGGATTGAAAGTACGGTTGCCTCTAAGTTTCTCAAATCGCTCATGGGCTCTCTGAATAGCCTTTTGCTTCATTTGCTCATAATAATCATTCGCAAACAAAGGCGCTGCAGGTTCAGACTCTTCCTTTTTAGGTTCAGACTCTGTCTTTTCTTCTTCTTCGTAAAGGTCATGAACGATCTTTTCTTCCTCAGGCTTTACAAATTCGAATTCTGATTTCTCTTCCTGCTTAGGCTTGACCTCAAAATTAAATTCTGGCTCAACTTCCTTAGTATCTTCTTTTGATTCAGTTTCCTCCTCTTTCGACTTATCTGCTAAAGGAGCTGCTTTCGGGAAAGAAAAAACAAACGTAGCACCGTTGCCAACAGCTTCCTCTTTAACTTTTTCACTCTTTCCGGAATCCAAATTTATCACTGTTTTTACTGCTTCAGGCTCAGGAGCTTTCTCAGTTACACTTGGAGCAATAACTGGCGTTGGAAGAGGAGCTTTCATCTCTGCTCTCTTCGCACCCTCTAATCTATCCATTTCAAATCCAGTGGCAATTACTGTTACTCGAATAGCACTACCCAGTTCAGGATCTATCCCCTGACCGAAGATAACTTCGGCGTTGTCACCGGCTTTCTCTTGAATGTATTCAGTGATTTCACTCAATTCATCCATTGAAAGTTCCTCATCTTCTCCAGACATAATTGAAAGCAAGATTTTCTCCGCTCCTTTGATATCCACATTATTGAGCAATGGAGAAGATATTGCAGAACCTGCTGCTCGGATCGCTCTTCCTTCTCCTTCTTCAGTAGAGGATCCCATCACAGCAGCACCTGCATCTTTCATGACAGTTTTCACATCTTCAAAATCGACGTTCACATCCTGATGAATTGTAATAATCTCTGCAATGGATTTTGCGGCAGTAGTCAAAATATCATCTGCTTTTCCAAAAGCAGTCCTGATAGCAAGATTACCGTAAATCTCTCTGAGTTTATCATTCAAAATCACCAGCACGGTATCACAATTTTCACGAAGAGATTCAATGCCTTGCTGGGCAACATTCATTTTCTTCCTTCCCTCAAACATAAACGGAGCTGTTACAATACCAACCGTTAAAATGTTGAGTTCCTTTGCGATTTTGGCGATAACTGGTGCGGCACCTGTTCCAGTTCCACCACCCATTCCGGCAGTTATAAATACCATTTTGGTATTATCTGCCAAAAGCTCACGAATCTCGTCCTGAGATTCTATTGCTGCATTTTTTCCTTGTTCAGGATTAGCTCCTGCACCCAAACCTTCTGTGAGGTTTGCTCCCAATTGAAGTCTCAAAGGAACGGGACTAGATTTTAAAGCCTGTGCGTCGGTATTGACTACCACAAACTCTACATCTTTAATTCCTTGGCTGAACATATGGTTTACGGCATTGGAACCGCCCCCACCTACGCCAATTACTTTGATAATCGACTTCTGATTTTTTGGAAGATCAAATCTGTAATCTTTCATGTTATCTGACATATTTATTGTTTTGGTGAATTAGTTTCTTTGTTTTTTAAAAGGTAATCCAGGGAAATAAACAGCAAAGCCATTTATCTCCGCTCAATCATAAGCCCTAGTAGGTAATATCGTCTCCGATGTCATCGGTTATTATTCCTTTCAGTTTTGCTCCTATGCTTCTGAAAATATCTTTGGTCAAAAATTCCTTATTTCCCGGTTTCACTATTGGGGCTGAATTAGCCAACCTTTTTTTATATCCTTCTTCTCTTTCATCAAGAGATTTGAACCCCGCCAAAACCAATCCGACAGAAGTAGCGTACATCGGAGATTTTACTTCTTCGACTACGGACTTACCCAAATGCTCATTTGGATAACCAATCCGTGTGTCCAAGCCGGTCATGTATTCAAATAGTTGACTAATGCATTGTAATTGAGAACCACCACCTGTAAGCACTATACCACCGGCAAGCTTCTTATAGTGGCCTGATTGCATTATTTCATTTTGGACTATCTCAATAATTTCTTCCATTCTAGCTTCAATGATAGAAGCAAGGTTTCGAATCGAAATTTCTTTTGGAGGTCTATTTCTCAGCCCAGGAATTGAAACGATCTCATTTGGATTGGCTTCATTGGCAATTGCTTTTCCAAATCTGGTTTTTAATAATTCAGCTTGATTTTGCATAACCATGCAACCTTCCTTAATATCAGTTGTGATGATGTTGCCTCCCAAGGGAATTACTGCAGTATGCCTAATAATATTTTCATAGAAAATGGCAATATCTGTGGTTCCGCCGCCTATATCTACAAGGCAGACACCTGCTTCTTTTTCTTCTTCACTAAGGACAGAAAGGGAACTTGCCAATGGTTCAAGAATCAACTGCTTGGAACTGAGGTTGGCTCTTCGGACACATCGGTTAATATTATTGATCGCTGTTGTTTGTGCTGTGATAATATGGAAGTCTGCCTCGAGACGAGTACCAGACATCCCTACAGGATCTTTGATACCACCTTCATAGTCGACAGTATAATCCTGAGGCATAACATGGATAATGCTATTTCCCGGGGGCACCACGATATTTTCCATATCGCTGGAAAGTCTTCTTACGTCCTCTACTGTGATTTCATCCTCAGTAGGCGTTCGCATGATACTTCCATGCACAATTTTACTTTGAATGTGTTGACCAGCAATACCAACAATTACTTCCGCAATATCCACGTCGGCCATTTCGGAAGCATCTTCCACAGCCTTTTGGATTGCATGAACTGTCTTGTCAATATTTGTCACCACACCGCGGTTGACTCCGTCAGATACGGCTTTACCCATTCCGAGTACTTCGAGTTTGCCAAACTCATTTTTTCGGCCGATGATCGCACAGATTTTGGTAGTCCCAATATCCAGTCCGACAATTAGTCTGTCATTTTCCATTCCCAAGCTATTATTCACAAACAATTTGATCTTTAAACTTTACACTTACCCGCTCGTAGGCATTCCAGCCTTTTCGCGGTAATATCTCCTTATAGAAGACCTCAATTTTTTTAAACTTCTCAGCGATATCCTGAGCCCCGCCAAACTCGATGACCTGCCTGCCTACTTGTTGCATCATTCGGATATCAGTTTTAGAATTAACCTCTAATTCCGGTATCTGGGCGGACCAAAAGTCATCCTTGACAATGAAATTGATTAGATCCATCAATTCTGGCATCTGCTCATTTACATCCCCCTTTTCCATGATACGCTCAGCTTCATTTCCTTGCAAAATCAATACTCTACTAGTATAAGATGGAGAGGTAGGAATTACCTTTCCTTCCACAGTTATATATCCATCAGCTGCATAGGATCGAGCTATTCTAGCTATAGGCTGATGTTGTTCGATTTTCAGATTCAAGATTCCTTTTTGTCCTAAGGATGCCTGAACTGACTTGATAAAAGGGTGTCCATTTAACCTTTGCTCAACTTCTTTTAGCCTCACCTCTTCAAGCATTAAACCTGCTTTCAATTCAGGGAATGCTGCCTTCAAGATTTCTTGAACCTCCTTTTCTTCGACGAAATAGACGCCACTGACTCCATTTATATCAATTTCAACACCTTGATAAGTCTTATAGAGAGTTTGCTTTTCGACAAACCCAATGAAGCCGACTAGCACTACACATAGCACCAGAAAAACAAGCGTCTTTTTAATTCTTATTTTTTTCATACGGCATTCAATTTTTGTCTGGAATTCATCCAGGCAGCAATACCCGGAACCAAACGATCTATATCTCCTGCTCCCAAAGTCACCAGAACTTCCGGGTTTGATTTTTCCAAATGAGCCATCAAATCAGCTTTCTTGACCAGAGACTTTTTCTTTGATTGAATCTTTCCTAAAAGCATTTCCGAACTCACTCCTTCTATCGGTAATTCTCTTGCTGGATAGATATCCAGTAAAATCACCTCATCTGCCAATGATAGACTTTCCGAAAATCCATCAGCAAAATCCCTTGTCCTGGAAAATAAATGAGGTTGAAAAACCACCGTAAGCTTACTTGTAGGATACATGGCTATCACCGAGCTCAAAAAGGCCCTGATTTCCTCAGGATGATGGGCATAGTCATCGATGTAAACCAATCTCTCTTGATTTACATGAATTTCAAATCTTCTTTTTACTCCCCGGAAGGAGGCTAACCCATTTCTAATTTGTTCATCTGGAATGCCATGCTCTGTAGCTATAGCAATGGCTACCAAAGCATTTTCCACATTATGGAAACCTGGAATGAAAAGTTCTAAATGAGATATCTCTTTTTGACCATCTACATAGTCAAAAACAAAAGAGCCTGGTTTTGCCTGAATGTTTTTTGCACGAATTCCTTCTGACCTCAATCCATATAATCTAATGGGAACTTTAGGCATTCTTACTTCTCCTAATCTATCCGCTGCATTGTATTGAATAAACAGCTTTCCCTTTTTGTCAATTAGTTTAACAAATTCTCCAAAGCCATCCAGAATAGTATTTTCATCTCCATAGATATCTAGGTGATCAGCATCCGTACTTGTCACTACCGCCTCGTTTGGATGCAATCTCAGGAAGGATCTATCAAATTCATCTGCTTCAACTACCACCAACGTCGGTTCTTTAGATTTTTTATCTCCCAGAATCAGATTACTTTGGTAATTCTGAGTGATCCCTCCGAGAAATGCAGCTACAGGTTTCCCGGCAACTTTCAATAAGTGAGCAATCAAAGAGGAAGTGGTGGTTTTACCGTGAGTCCCAGCTACTGCGATCGTATGGAAATTTTTAGTCACTATCCCCAATACCTCCGATCTTTTCTTTAAGTCATAACCATGCTCTCGGAAGTAACCCAATTGCACACTGTCTTTTGGAATTGCAGGAGTCCAGACGATTAAGGTAGAATCCGATGACGTTTTCACTTTCTCAGGAATCGTGTCTAGAGAATCTTCAAAAGTCACCGGCATTCCTTCGGCGATTAATTCCTCTGTCAATGGAGAAGGTGTTCGGTCATATCCGGATACAGCATATCCCTCATGACGAAACCATCGGGCCAAGGCACTCATGCCTATACCGCCGATTCCGAGGAAATAAACTCTATGTATACCTTCGAAGCTCATGCTACCAATTGTTCTATTTCTTTTCTTATGGCTATTGCCGCATTCGGTTTTGCCAAACTTCTAATATTTGATCCTAATGCCAATCCTATTGAGGGATCGGCTATCAGTTCATCCAATTTCAATTTCAATTTTCCTACAGCATCATTGTCCTTCAAAAGCCAAGCTGCATTATGACTCACATAAGCCATTGCGTTTTTGGTTTGATGATCCTCAGCCACATTTGGTGAAGGGATGAAAATCACAGGCTTCCCAACTATTGAAAGTTCAGAAACTGATAAAGCACCAGCTCTGGAAACTATGATATCCGCTGCAGCATATGCCAAATCCATCTCTCGGATAAATTCTCGCAAATGGATATTGTTTAGAGCAGCAGCATCAGTTTTCTCAAGCATTTCCTTGAAATAATATTTACCAGACTGCCATAGTACTTGATATCCAGATTGGTCAAGCTTTTTCATATCCTTCAAAACTGCCTGATTCAGCGTTCTCGCTCCTAATGAGCCCCCTAAAACCAGCACTGTTATCTTTCCTTCGTTCAAACCAAAATGTTCGAATGCCTTTCCCCTTTTGCCATTTAGCTCAAGGATATCTTTCCGAACTGGATTTCCCGTATAGATTATTTTTTCTAAAGGGAAAAACTGCTCCATATTTGGATAGGCAACACATATCCTTTTTGCTTTTTTAGCCAAAATCTTATTGGTCAATCCAGCATAAGAATTCTGCTCCTGGACCAATGTTGGAATTCCTTTACTTTGAGCGGCATAAAGGATGGGACCACTTGCATATCCTCCCACTCCAACCACTACATCTGGCCGAAATTCCTTCACCATTTTTTTCGCTTTCATTAGGCTTTTCAAAAGTTTGAAGGGAAATTTCAGGTTCTCCAAAGTCAAACTCCTTTGCAAGCCAGCTACCGGTAAGCCTTCAATTCTATATCCAGCCTCAGGAACTTTTTGCATTTCCATTTTGCCAAGTGCACCGACAAAAAGAATCTCGCTGTCTGGGAATTCTTCTTTCCAGGCATTCGCAATGGCGATAGCCGGATAGATATGTCCTCCAGTTCCTCCTCCACTGATCATGATGCGATATGTTCTTTTCGTTTCGATAGTTATGCTGTTCTTAATCTTGATTTATTTGCTGCAGTTACACTGCCTAATTCTTCATCTTGATGATCCCCACGACTTACTGAGAGGATTATTCCCAAGGAAATTCCAGTAAAAACTAAAGAGGTTCCTCCCATGCTTAGAAGTGGAAGAGGCAATCCTGTAATTGGTCCGAGACCAACAGCAACTGCCATATTCACTAAAGCTTGAATCACCAATGCAAAACTGAGTCCTGCGGATAGCAATCCTCCAAATGCTTTATTGGAGTTTGCAACGATTCTCATACCTCGATAGAGAAGTGCCAAATAGAGAAAGAGAACTGAAACGCCTCCAACCAGACCATATTCTTCTATGATGATTGCATAGATGAAATCTGAATATGGGTGAGGTAATGAGTTTCTCTGCTCACTATTTCCAGGGCCTTTACCGGTCACTCCACCAGTTGCAATCGCGATGTAAGACTGTTCTGCTTGGAAAGGAACTTCCTCCTCATCCATAAATGCTTCTATTCTGGAAAAGAATGTCTCTCCTCTTTGGCCTAAGAAAACAGCCGCGGTTAATCCAAGAACCCCAACCATGACAACCATTGCAAGATACTTTACCGGAACACGTCCAATAAACATGATCAGCAAGCAGGTCAACAATAGCAATATTGCCGTTGACATATTTGCCATAGCAATCAATAAGCAAATCACTCCAATGGAGATTATGATGGGGACAAACGTATTTTTAAAGTCTTTAATATTGTTTTGCTTCCTAGCCAGCATAGCTGCCAAAGCTGCTATCAAAGCAAGTTTTGCCAAATCCGAAGGTTGAAATGCCTGATTGATCACAGGAATTGTAAGCCATCTGTTTGCCTCATTAATATTTGAGCCAAACATATAAGTCAACATCAATAATGGGATCGATAAGAACATGGCCAATCTGGCGTAAAGCGCATAATTCTTATAGGGGATTTTATGTGCAAACCACATAACAACTAGTGATACAAACACTAAAAAGGAATGCCTAAATAAATACACCTCCGTATTGCCTCCAGCATATTTATAAGCCAAAGATCCAGTCGCAGAATACACTACCAGAATACTGAATAGCGACAACAAGATCACTATCCCCCAGATTAGAGGGTCTCCCTTGAAGTGTCTATCTATCCATGCCTTAAACTGATTCATGCGATGGTTTCTGGTTTGAGTTCATTAACTGCGACACGAAATTGGTCACCCCTATCTTCATAATTCTTAAACAAGTCAAAACTTGCACATGCAGGTGAAAGTAAAACCACATCACCAGGGACAGCTAAAAGTTGACCCCATGCTACAGCTTCTTTAATACTTTGGGTTTCTCGAATATCTCTGACTGAATTACCAAATGCTTTTTTCAACTTGGAATTGTCTTTCCCTAAGCAGATAAGACACTTCACTTTTTCTTCAACCAAGTCCAAAACGGAGCTATAATCATTTCCTTTGTCCACTCCTCCTGCTATCCAAATCAATGGATTTTTAAAAGCGTCCAAAGCATAAGCGGTGGCCTCCACATTGGTTCCTTTGCTATCGTTTATAAAAGAAACTCCATTGATTTCCTTGATCAATTCCATCCTATGAGGAGCATTCTTAAAGCTTTCAAAAGCGTCAAGCATTTGCTCTTCTTTGACTCCCGCTAATAATGCAGCCATTCCTGCACAGAGGGCATTCATAATATTATGGTCTCCTTTTAAAGAAAGCTTATCTATAGAGATAGTAGCATGTTGATCGGAAGTCTTTATATGCAGTGAATTGCCATCTGAAAAAGCTCCTTTATCAATTTTTGAATTATTCCCTATCCAATAGATTTCAGGTCTCAATTTTATTTTATTCAAACCCTCTTGAGTCAAAGGATCCTGCTCATTTAAAATTGCCTGAGCTAAAGGCTCCATATTTTTAAACAATCCAAACTTAGACTCTATGTAATTCTCAATTTTATAATCGTACCGATCCAAATGGTCCGGAGTGATATTGGTCAAAATTGCAATGGCTGGTTTAAAGAAGAAAAATCCATCAATCTGGAAACTGCTACACTCAATTACCCACCAATGATGATCTCCTTCCAACAATTGAGCTGCCCAGCTTTTTCCTACGTTACCTGCTAATCCAACATCTAATCCAGCTGATTTTAGCAAATGATAAGTCAAAAGCGTAGTAGTCGTCTTTCCGTTGGTACCAGTAATGGCAATTACTTTTCCAGCACTATATCGAAATGCAAACTCTAATTCATCAATTACAGAAATTCCCTCCTCCAAAGCTTTCTCAACTATGGAAGCTGTGTCAGGAATACCGGGAGATTTAATTATCAAATCCGAATCCAGAATAATTGATTCTGTATGCAAGCCTTCCTCAAAAGGGATTTCTTCCTCCCTCAACTTTTCTTTCCTGCTATCGCTTATTTTTCCAGAATCTGAAACCCAAACGGCAAAGCCATTCCGCTTTGCGAGCAATGCTGCTCCCAATCCGCTTTCTCCTGCTCCCAGAATGGCTATCTGTTTCATTATCTTTTTATCTCAATTTTAATATTGCCAATGTGATGACCGCCAAAAGAATCCCGATGATCCAGAATCGAGTCACAATTTTAGATTCAGGAATATTTTTCTTTTGGTAATGATGATGCAATGGTGACATTAGAAATATCCTCCTGCCTTCTCCGTATTTTTTCCTGGTATATTTAAAATAACTGACCTGAATAATGACGCTGGCATTTTCAATCACAAACACCCCGCACATGATTGGAATCAATAATTCCTTTCGAAGCGTCAAAGCCAGAACCGCAATCACTCCCCCGAGCATTAGACTCCCGGTATCTCCCATAAAGACCTGAGCTGGATAGGCATTGTACCATAAGAATCCAATACAAGCTCCAATAAAAGCTGAGGTGAAAATCACCAACTCCCCTGAATTCGGGATATACATAATGTTGAGGTATTGGGAGAAAATGGCATTACCACTGATGTATGCGAAAATCGCAATCGTCAATCCAATAATCGCAGAGGTGCCTGCTGCCAATCCATCAATCCCGTCAGTAATATTCGCTCCATTAGACACAGCCGTAATGATGAAAATCACGACCAAAATGTATAACACAGGCGTCATCGCCTCACCCAAAAAGTCAAGCAAGGTCTCGTAATTCAGCTCATTGTTTTTGACAAAGGGGATAGTGGTTTTTGCAACATTGACATCTTTAAAAGCAGGGGTCTCGACAACTCCTTCTTCAATGGAAACAGGATTTTGGAATTCTCGGATCACCACATCTTCATTGAAGTAAAGCGTGGCTCCTACAATTATTCCAATACCGATCTGACCAACTATCTTGAATTTCCCTGCAAGGCCTTCTTTATTTTTTCTAAAAACCTTGATATAATCGTCTAAGAAACCAATTCCTCCTAACCAAACCGTGGTTATCAGCAATAGAATGATGTACACATTATTAAGATCAGCAAAAAGAAGCGTTGGTATTAAAATCGCTGCAATCATCATCAGACCACCCATGGTTGGAGTGCCTTTTTTCTGAGATTGTCCTTCTAGCCCCAGGTCACGTACTGTCTCACCAATTTGCTTTCTCCTGATCCAGTTGATGATATTCTTACCAAAAGTGATAGTGATGATCAAAGAAAAAAGCGCAGCCATCCCCGCCCTAAAAGAGATGTATCGAAATACACCTGTTCCAGGAATGTCTAAGACTTGATCTAAATATTCAAAAATCGGATACAACATTCTCAGCTCTGGGTAAATTGCGTTAATAATTCTGTCACCACTTCTGCATCATCAAAGTGATGTTTCACTCCTTTTATTTCTTGGTAATCCTCATGTCCTTTTCCTGCGATCAAGATTATATCCCCTTTATTTGAAAGCATACATGCTGTCTTAATTGCCTCTCTGCGATCTTCAATCGTTAATATTTTTCTAATTTCTGATGGGCCAATTCCGGATTGCATATCTTTCAAAATTTCCATAGGGTCTTCAAAACGAGGATTATCTGAGGTTAAAATCGCTTTATTACTTTCCTGAACAGCGATTTTTGCCATAATGGGCCTTTTGGTTTTGTCACGATTCCCTCCACACCCAACTACTGTGATCAATTGTTCCACACCGGTTCTGACGCCATTTATAGTTTTTAAGACATTATCTAATGCGTCAGGAGTGTGCGCATAGTCTACTATCGCAGTGATCCCTCCAATTGAAATTCGATCAAATCTGCCTTTAGCTCCTTTGATGGCAGACAATTCTCGAAGCACTTCCTCTTCTTCCTCCCCCAAAAGGACAGCTGTTGCCATCACTCCTAAAAGATTGTATGCATTGAAGGAGCCAATCATTAAAAACCAGATCAACTTTCCATTAATATCCAGTTCCAAACCTTCAAGGGTATTGGAAATAATTTTCGCTTTGAAATCAGAAGGGGATTTAAGTCCAAAAGTCAGATGTGTTGCCTTACAATTTTGAAGCATAACCATCCCTCGCTTATCATCCTCATTGACTAAAGCAAAAGCATCTTTCGGTAAATCATCAAATAGCTTTTTCTTGGCTTTGATATACTCATCAAAGGTCTTGTGATAATCCAGGTGATCGTGAGAAATGTTTGTAAAAACAGCTCCAACTAATTTCAAACCAGCAATTCTTTCTTGTACGATGGCATGAGAACTTGCTTCCATGAAGCAATGCGTACATCCCGCATCCAACATTTTGCGAAGCAAAGCCTGAACACTTACCGAATCTGGAGTCGTATGAGTAGCTGGGATCACCTCTTCATTTATCTTATTTTCTACCGTAGACAGCAACCCGGTACTATAACCCAGTGCCATGTATAGCTGGTGAAGGAGCGTAACGGTGGTGGTTTTACCATTGGTCCCTGTTACCGCTACTACTTTTATTTTTTCGGAGGGATTATCGAAGTAATTTGATGCCATAATGCCCATGGCTTTTGCTGAATTCACTACTTGTACGTAGGTGATTCCATCTTTAAGTTCAGAAGGTAGCTGCTCACAGATAATTACTTTAGCCCCTTTTTCAATAGCAGTTTCAATAAATTCATGTCCATCTACCTGAGTCCCTGGAACAGCTACAAATACTGACCTATCGACCACTTTTCTGCTATCAAAGACAATATTCTGAATCCGCAATTCCATGTCACCGGTAGTGCTGATTAGAGATACTTTATATAATATGTCTTTTAGTACTTTCATTTAGCCTAAAACAAGGTTAATGGTGGCATTATTGATTAATTCTGAACCTGGGGAAAGCGATTGGTTTTTCACTACACCTTTTCCTGAATAATTTACTTTCAGACCTTTATTTTCAAGAATATATAAGGCGTCTTTCAGTGGTAATCCTGAGACATCAGGGACCAATGGCTTATCCATTTCATTGTTTTGCCATTGGACATTATCTCCTGTCGATACGGTTCTCACCCATTCCTCTGCATTCGCAGGACTGGCTTTTACACCTAACTCATCAAAAATCTCATTTAGCTCCCCTCCTCTTCCTGCTTTAATTAATGGCGTTTTTGGGTTAGAATTTTCAGCCTGGAAAATCTGAGTTTGATTCGATGGATTCAACTCAATATCCAATGCATAAATCCTGTCCGCGATTTCTTTGAAAACCGGTGCTGAAACATCCCCTCCATAAGCTGCAAAGCCTTTTGGGCTATCGATCACCACAATCATGGAGTATTTAGGATTGTCAGCAGGGAAATATCCCGCGAAACTCGTGTAGTACTTTTGGGTATATTTACCATCAATTAGCTTTTGGGCAGTACCAGTTTTCCCAGCTATTTTATAATCAGCGTTTGCAATATTTCTTGCAGTTCCCCGTACTACTACGCCTTCCAAAAGTTCCTGCAATAGCTTGATCGTTTTATCAGACGCGATTTGCTTTCGGAGAATTTCAGTTTCGTATCGCTCTTGAATGGTGTTTCCCTTCGCAATTGCCTTTACAATAATTGGCTTCACCATCGTTCCCCCATTTGCCACCGCATTATATAAAGCAAGGGTGTGAAGAGGATTTAACTTGATTTCGTATCCAATGGAAATCCATGGCAAGGATGTTCCATACCAGTTTTTATCTCCTGGTTTTTTAAAATATGGTTTCCCT
>NZ_JAHEBC010000489.1 GCF_024642405.1 Algoriphagus sp.
CCTGATGGTCTACCCTACATCGGTTTTGCCCCTGGGTATTCTAATGTGATGGTAAACTCAGGACATTCAATGATGGGAATCAGCCTTGCTCCTGCTTCTGGAAAAATCATCAGTGAATTACTCCAGCATAAAGATTCTTCAATTGAAATCAGTGGATTTGAGGTGGGAAGATATGCTTGATTTGAAATTCAAGAACAAAAAAGCTCTCCAAGAAAATTTTCTTGGAGAGCTTTTTTGGGTTTTAAACTACCAAGTAGTATATACCGAATTAAACATGACATAATCGGTGGTTAAATCGCTTCCCCATCCAATCCCTTCTTCTTCACCTGAATTCAGCTCAAGCAAAATCTGAATTTGAGATTCTCGAAGTAACTTTTTCATGTACGCTTTATCAAAAACTAAAGGGTTTCCCTTTTCCAAAACTTGTACCAAATGATTTTGATCTCCTATAAATAAATTGACTTTCTTGTAGTTGAAGGGAACACCGGCATTTCCACATGCAGCGAGAATCCTTCCCCAATTGGGGTCTCTTTCAAACATTGCTGTTTTAACCAAAGTAGAATCAGAAATAGCTCTTATTAAGGTCCGCATTTGCCTCTCCTATCAGTGATTTTTGAATTTCTATGAATGCAGGAACTTCAGTGACTCTAAGCCCATCCACAAAACGGGATTTAATCGCGGCTTTCTCTAAAGCCTTGTTGATAAAAGGGCCGCCTCCATGAACCATGATGACCTCGTATCCCGCTTGTTGTAGATTAAAAATTTGCTTTTTAATCTCATACTTTAATTCAGTACTCACCATCGCATTCCCACCATATTTGATGAGAATTCTTCGCTTGGACATTTTTACTTTTTTTTATATTAAATTGATTTTTTCCCGAAATGAATTTTCCTAAAAAAAGATTATTTCTCCCAAATTGAGGAATAAAAGACTCTAGAACAGATCAGTTAGCATTAATGAACATACCATCAATATTCAATTAAAAATCAACTTTAATACCGACTGTTAACAAATATTGCAGTTGTTGTAATTCCAATTCTAAATTCCCAAAAGAATTTTATTTTGGTTCTTTGATTGAAAACAAATACCAATATGAGCAATCCATTATTTAAAAACATAGGAAAATTAGCAATCCGATTAGCAACAGGTGGAATGATGTTAACACATGGTATCCCTAAAATCGGCAGGTTATTTGGGGAAGGACCTGTTAAGTTTCACGACCCTTTTGGTTTGGGTCCGGAAATTTCACTTGGACTTGCTGTCATCGCAGAGGTTATTTGTACAATATTGGTAATGGTTGGGTTCAAAACCCGAATTGCCACTATCCCTTTGATGCTTACTATGTTGACCGCTGCTTTTTACGCCCATGCAGATGATCCTTTTGGCACTAAGGAAAAACCACTTTTGTTCTTAGTCCTCTTTGTTGCAATTTTAATAATGGGACCTGGGAAGTTTTCAATTGATAGCCGAATAAAATCTAAAAAGAGAAGTTTGTTTTAAATTCTCAGGAAGTGCTTTGCAATTCAGCAATAATGATTTTAGACATTTTCATTAAAGCTTCCATTGCCTTGGAACCTTTTACCGGATTTGAAATTAAGCTACCCAAAATGACAGGGACAATTTGCCAAGAGACACCAAACTTATCCTTCAACCAACCACACTGACTTGAAGAGCCTCCCTCCGCCGTGAGCTTTTCCCAGTAATAATCAATCTCTTTCTGGTTTTTGCAATCAATTACAAAAGAAATCCCTTCATTGAAATTGAATCCGTGATCATAGGAACTATCCATTGCCACAAATAAACCATTATTTAAAATAAACTGAGCATGCATGATTTTTCCTTCCTGCACTCCATGTTCAGCGCCGTATTTCGCAGCAAATACTGATTTTGAATTTTTGAAAATCGATGTGTAAAACTCAATAGCTTCTTCAGCTTTTCCAAAATTATTCCCTGAAAACATTAAACAAGGACTAAAACGCTGATCCGAACTTGCAGGCTTATCAACGGTTAATTGCCAAGAAACTCCATACTTATCTTTCACCCATCCATATTTTTTGCTCCATGGATATGTGTCCAATGGCATCATAGCAGATCCCCCATCGATCAATTGATCCCATATTTTTTGGATTAATTCTTCCGAATCCAATACTGTATACATAGAAATTGATGGAGTGATAGGAAATTCTGGACCTCCATTCAGACATAAAAATTTTTGGCCAGAAGATTCAAAAATGGTAACAAAAGGATTTGAATCCAGCACTTTGCTGTCTGGAAATACTTGGCAATAAAACGTGGCAGCTTCTTTGGCATTT
>NZ_JAHEBC010000160.1 GCF_024642405.1 Algoriphagus sp.
GAGTATGCATAATCCTCTTCATCCGCCCAAGCTTCAGACCGAAGTCTTCGTGGTGAGCGCGCATGTTGGTATTCATGATACAGAGTTTGAGCCACGGTTTCACAATCATCAGAAACATTTAGTCTGATAGTATTTCCAGAGGTTTCTCCTGCGCCTTGCATTGGATGAGCTTGCCAAGATCCTCCCTGGAAAATTTCATCTGCCCAAAATAAATCATCTACTAAAATCACTACTCTTGATCCTGTTCTAAAATCGTCGATGATTGCTTCATTCCAGGGGCAAAGTATTTCTTGAATACATGCTACATCTGCGGGGTTTTGGGAAAGCGTACTTGGATTGTCCACTACCGCTGGAAAATCAGTATCCAAAGCTGACATAGTTCCTGTTCCAACTTTTCCTCTAGGATCAGTAGTGATTCCTTTATCCCGTTGGTAAGCACTAACCCCTTGCTCTGTTTCGCCCTCATAAATCCCATCTATACCAAAACGGATTAGAAAATGGCCCTTATCTTGAATCGCATGCTGAATTTTATTCACATGACCTCCTCTTTCTCCCCTTTCTAAGACTTTATTTCCATCAAATACCTCTTCCAGTTCAGTGTCTCTGGCAAACCTAGGAGAACTTAAATCATGTCCATCACCAATCGCTCTTTGAATTTTGAAATCACTCAAACTACGTTGCTGAACTACATGGGTTAATTCATGAGCTAGTAATTTTTTTCCCTTTTGACTATGAGTTTCGAATTTTCCAGAATTGAAATAAATATTAGAACCATAGGTGAAAGCTTGAGCTCCCAGGTTGTTACTCATGCTTTGTGCGGTAGAATCCGTATGTATTCTGACCTGACTAAAATCAATCCCAAAACCATGTTCCATTTCAGTTTGGGTAGTTTTAGGAATAGGGTTTCCTTGATTTGAAGGATTATTTAAGTGACTAGAAATAGTACTAGATACAGCTGCTTGTGAGTCATTATTTTTCTTTGTCTGAATAAAATCCAGTTTATTTTTATTTCCTCTTTGGGTCAGTACTGAAATATCTGAGATTGGCTTTCTTTGAATGTTTTCCTCTTGTTCATTTTTTTCTTCTGCTTCGCATTCAGCACATTTGGCTTGGATTTGGGTATTGCTTTTTGAAGTATTGTATTTAAAAATGCTTGAAGGATTTGTATTTAAATTTGGATTGAAGAAATCGTTTTGGGTGACATTTGAGGGATATGTAGAAAGACTGCTAACCACCTTTTCTGCAACCTGATCTGCTTCTTTTTCATATTTATCCCCTGGCGCATTGACTGTTAATTTTGCCTGCACTGGTAAAGGAGCAAAAAAAGAACTCCGCTTCTGTCCATTGGACGAGGTATTCGACTTTTTTATTTCCTGTTGGGTTTCCATTTATGATAGAATTTATTTTAGGATGGAAGATTTACTTGTATTTCTTTCCATCAAACCATTTTTGAAGTTCTGGGGAAATACTCGTCAGTTTTTTTGATACCCAAAAGGAATAGGCTTCCGCATAAAACTCTTCTGGTTTATGAGGCCAGTTTTCTTTGGCATAATCAGAAATTGGAGGGATATTATTTTTTTCTACAAACTCCACAAATTTCTGGACCCGAGCAGATCTTTCATGCGCTAAAGCATTGGCTTTTGCCGCATAAAAGAACGCGTCCTGATACTTTTCAAAAGATGGTAAAATTGTCAATAAGGCATGTTTTCCGTCTTTTTTGGAAAGAGATTCAAACGCCTGACTTCTTGTAGTGATTGATTTATTAACCCCTTCAATCAAGCTCTCAACTTTACTTTCTGATTTATCACGACCCTTGGTTTCTGTGTAAAATGTTTCGATTTCATTGCTGAGAGACTCCACAGAAGTAGCATATTGTTTAGCTTCGTTTAGATCGGTCATGATTTTTGCTTTTGTACTAGTTAGTGTCTTATCATGATCCGTCTTGGCTGAAGTTGCATTTTTATTGATTTTATCAAGGTCAGATTGACTAATTATAAGTTTTTTGGCTTCTTTATCTTTTTTCTCCCAGGTTGTTTTGGCCTTTTTTGTGGCACTTTCCGCAGTATTGAATTCCTTTTCTTTTTTTGATCGCTCCTTTCTCTTTTGATCTACTATTTTTCTCAGGTTACCCACATCAGATTTCAATTGTTTTTTGATAGTAGCATCAGATTCCTTGTTGTATTCATTCACTTTATCATTGTAATCTGTTACAGCGTCATTGAATTCATCATTTGAGGTGTTGAATGGATCTGCTTTATCATTTTGTTGATTTGTCTTTTCATTGAATTTCGCCAAAGCTTCATTTGCAGCCAGAGTAGCTTTTCTGCTGGGAAGAGAGGCAATAGCATGCCCAATTTCGTGTTGAACTAATCTTTTTTGTTCAGCTTCAGAAGAGCCTTTACTAAAATTCAAATCTGAAATTTCAAGTAAATACTCGTTGGTTACCGTGGTGTCATTTACCGATTGTTCGGAGCCAAATTGACCAGCTGTTTTTCCACCTAAGGTATTAACCCTTTTTAGAACGACATCCTTAAGCGCAGGAATGTCATCTTTTGGAATCATTTCCATTCCTTCTTTGGTAATCCTTAATTCTTCCGAAGTCCAATTAGAAGATCCATCATCTACCGATTTTAAAGAAAAAGCAGCTTTTATAGAGGACTTTAGTTTCTCGATTTTTTCCTTTTCTGCCTTTTCCGCATCTTCATCTGGATCCCTTTGAATTTGATTTGTTTGTTGAGCTACATGAGTTAATTCATGGGCTAAAAGCTTTTTGCCATTAAATGATTGCGGATTGTATTGATTGTCTCCAAATACGATGTCGTTTTTAAAAGTGTATGCTTTAGCATTTATTTCTTCAGCACTTTTATTTGCTGGGCCATCACTGTGAATTCTCACTTTGCTAAAATCTTGACTAAATGAGCTTTCCATAGATTCTTTTACTCCATTTTCTAATGGTTTTCCTGCGTTGCCAATGGTATTTATTACAGAGGAAGGTACGTTGCGATTCTGCCTACTTATAGTCTCGTTTTGCTTAGTCTGAATTAGGGATAAATTCTCATTTCGGGAAATGGAATTATTGATGTTATGCTGAGAAACGACTAGATTGGAAACAGCCTCTGCTTCTTGTTCATAAAGGTCATCTGGTTTATTGACCTCAAGTTTAGGCTGTACTCGTGGAGGAGAGAAAAATGAGATATTCAGTCTTCCTAAAGAAGAGGAGTTTGAATTTTTCCATTTTTGAGGCTCTTTCATAGAATAAGGATTATCTGATCATTTTCCTTCTTTTTCCATTTCTCTTTTGATGCTTTTGATCATCATCTCACGGGAAACTGTATAATCCTTATTTTCCAAGGAAGACAAGGAGATGTATTGGATAATATTTAGGATATGAGATCCCGTCAATTCATATCGTTCTGCAAGTTCTTTCAGCAATTTTTCATCTTCCAAAGTGAATTGCTTTGGAATTGTCTTTTCCCAAATCATCAATCGTTCCTCTGCTTTTGGAGCAGGGAAATAAACAATGGAATTGAACCTTCGAATAAATGCTGTATCGATATTGTTTTTAAAATTAGATGCCATGATCACCAGACCATTATAACTTTCAATCCTTTGTAGAAGGTAAGAAACTTCTTGATTGGCATACTTGTCATGTGCATCCCTTACGCCCGTCCTTTTACCGAAAATAGCATCTGCCTCGTCAAAAAAGAGGATCCAGTCCTTGTGTTCTGCTTTATCAAATAAGGAGGAAAGGTTTTTTTCTGTTTCACCGATGTATTTGGATACAATCATGGAAAGGTCTATCCTGAATACATTTTTTTGGGTGTATTTCCCCAAAAGCGTTGCTGTCAAAGTTTTTCCTGTTCCCGGAGGGCCATAAAATAGTGCCTTGTAACCCGGTTTGATTTTTCTTCCCAGATCAAATTCTGATAACAGTGTTTCTTTATGCTTTAGCCAAACTTGAATGTCTTTGATTTGATTCCAAACTTGATCTGGCAGTACTAAATCATCCCAGGTCATTTCAGTTTGTAAATGTTCTGCAGGAAAATTGATACTTAGGCTTGGAAGGCTAATTTTCCCAGTTGTAAAAACTTCTACATATTCAGGGTCTAGTTGTAATTTTCCCGAGAGTTTTGGATCACCCGATTTGGCCGCAGTCAAGGATAAAATTTTGTGTTTGAATAAGGGATTGTTTTCGTCAAAAAGTGAAATAAAATTCAACCGCTGCTGTATTTCTATACCTCCCAAAATAAATAGGACAGTCTCTCCAGTGGGAATCATTCCTCTATGCTGATCCTGCTTTACTCCTCCGAATTCCGGAAAATCTCCTCCATTGGGTAGAAATTTTTCGATAATTCTATCAAAAAAACCAGGGATCAAATGAGGAACTAAAGCTGAGGCAAATAGCACTACTTCTGCTTTACTTAAATTATAATGTTTTATAAAATTAGATATAGGAAGGTTTTCTGAAAGTTTAAAATCTGGAAATGAAAATTCCTTCCCTTCAAAATAACTTTCAAGTCTTCTCAAAGTAATTGTATGAAGAAAAAATACTACTTGTTGAATTTCTATTCCCATAAGTTCTTAAAACATCCATTGAACACCCGCATGAATCAATACTCCAGTCTGAGGATTATAGCTGAATCTTAATCCAGCTCCAAAACCCTGATTCTCTTCATCTGCAAGAGGTTGAAGTGCTTTAACAGCACCCATTATTTGGTCGATATTATCTCCATGGGATTGATAAAAACTAATAGGATCCTGCATGCTCCCAATATCTCCTAAAATACCACTGGCACCAGCCCAACCACTATTGACTGGACCTGCCAAATCAAAAGGCATTGGCAAAAGCCTAGACCCATAACCTAAATTTAATCCGAAACCTCCTGTGGTAAAGTCTGCGTTGGCTCCAAACCTAAACCTGTCTTGAGTTAGGCCAAACGACATGGCAGGTGAATGTGGGTTGAATCCAATTTCGGCACTTCCTGAAGGCGAACTTGTTCCCAATGTTAAATTTCCTCCATAATTGTATCCAAATCTTGTTTGCATCAGACCTTGAGTAAATTGGAGTGCGACTCTGCTGGTATTGGCTTCAAGCATCCATTGACCCAAGGAAAATTGGAGGGAAGGAGGTAATAGTTCGTAGTTAAATTCAAATTCACTTTCTTCTTCTTCAGGACTAGGGATACTCGCCTCATCATCATCCCGCTGGATTTTATTGATTGGAGAAGTGCTTTGCTGAATTACATGGGTCAGCTCATGAGCAAGAAGTTTTTTGCCTTTTTGGGTACTAGGGTTATATTCTCCGGAATTAAAGAAGATATCGTCTTGATGGGTAAAGGCCCTTGCATTCAATTTTCTGTTTAACTGATGAGAATTGCTTCCATCATGGATTTTAATATTCCCAAAGTCAGCCCCAAAACGGGATTCCATCAGGTTTCTGGTTTCGGAATTCAATGTTTTACCAGTACCTGCTTCAGACTTGATCCCACTTTCAATTTCCTGATTGGCAAACCCGCCGGAGGAACTCCCTTTCATTTGTATATTTTCTTCTTCACATTCAGCACACTTTTTCTGGATGTTGGGAGAACTCATGATAGGAGTTGTGCTATCGGAATTAATATCGTTTACCACCTTCTCCGCCACCGAATCTGCTTCCTGCTCGTACCTGTCTCCCGGATGATTTACCGCTAACTTTGCCTGAAAAAAGGTTCCCTTGATTGGAGCTTTTTCCTTTTTTAATTTTCCATATGAATTCTTTAAAGCCATGATTTCTATTAATTCCAGTCCACATACATCATTTCATTCATCCAGGGAAGTTTAATAAGCCCAATCCCCCAAGGCAGTTTGTCCAAAAGGATATCTACTGTTTTTCTTTCTACAGTCAGTTTCCATCCCTTATCCACTCGGCTAAGTTTACCTGACCTTTGTAAGAATGTCTCTCTCAATCCTTCTACGCTGGTATTCTTTAAAATTGCCCAGTGACCAATCACAATTTGGAGTAGGTTTTCACATTCTTTTTGAGATTTTAAATCTATTTCTTGCGTCAATGGTAAAACCTCATATAAATCCATCCCACACAATAGTTTATTCAGGACGAAATAATTTTCCGATAATTCATTTTCTCCATAAATCAAAAACTGAAGGATTTTCGCAGCTAAATGTTGTTTTGAGGGATTTTCAAATTTTTGGTTTTTTACCAACTCAAGATTGGTGAATAAGCCAGCTATAAAGGGATGCAAAAGAATGAGCCCAGCATTTTCAATAAATATATCCTCTTCTATGTTAGTGGTTTGTTCATTAATAGGTCGGCTTTCCGGTTTTTGGGAAATGTCACTGGTGTTTTCTGAATACTTAAGCCTCCTCTTAGTGCTTTTTGGCAATTTTTTTAAAGCCTCGATGCTTTTAATTTTTGATATTGATATACCGATTGTTTTTAGCAAATCCGGATAGCTTTCATGTAAGCCTTTCAGTAAATAGTCGATAAGAAGGATTTTCTCTGGATTTTGCAATTCAGAAAATATGCTTAAAAATGACTCTTTAAAGTCTTTATCATTTATTAATTCATTCCGAAAAAAGTCTTTAAGAATTAGAATACCTTCTTTTTTCGAGTTGAAAATGAGGGACTTAATGAGGTCAAGATTGGAGAGAGACTTCTTTTTGAGTGTAAAAGTCAAGAATACAAAAAGTAATTCCTTTTGTATTTTTTCATTTCCGTGTTTTTGGAGGTATTTGTAAACTGCAAAGACTTTTGGATTTAGAACTTCCCCCAGGGATTCATAAATTTTTGAAATGAACTTCTGGGAAAAGGATTTGAATAATCTGTCGATTACCAAGGAAGTTTTTTGAATGGCTTTTGCCAGCTTTTCAAAGAATATTCGATCTATTTCGAGGGCTTTTTCTAACTCATTTGGAAAAGAAAATGGGCTGTTCCAGGGGAAATATCCTTTATCCATAAAAAAGAAAAACACTTCATTCGCTTTGTTTTCTTTTGAATAGAATCTGGACTTATTTGAAAGATTGGAAGCTAATTCCTTTCGAACTTGCTCCAGAATATTCTGTAGTAATAATTCTTCCCAATTCTCACTGGTTAAAAAACCACAGTCTATAATCAAGGAATCCAAAACCAATGTGGAATCTGGATTTACTTGTGCATCAAATTCCTTTTCCAATGCAGGCATTACTTTTTCATGAAATACGAGAGCAAGCCTATCCTGTAAGCCCAATCCTTCCTCAATGCCCTCAAACTGTACTTCGAGGGAAGTTGTATGGATTTTATGATTATTGGAAAGGCTCATTTACATTAAAGTATCCCTTGTATAGTTTTTATCCTTCTTAAGTATTTGGGTTTGGCTGTAGCCTCACCATTTTCGCTTGTTTGAGTTGATGCTTTGGTAAATACAGATTCTATATTGGCAATGGCCTGTACTTCAATTCTCCCAAATTCTCCACTGGCCCGTAATTCAGCCCAATTTTTAGAATGAGCCTCAATGAAATCAAAAACTTTTTCCATTGGGATTTTGGCCACGTCGTAATCCTCTTTTTGTATACAGACTATGTATGAAATCAGTGAACTTATAATTTGATAAAGCTGGAAAGCAAACCCTCTAAATTCTTTGAATTCAAGAATTATATTTTGAAGCCCTTCAAGCCAATCTCTCAATTTTGAAATCAATCCTTCGGTTCCGAAAGCTGAGGAAAAGAAGTCTGTTTGTTTAGTCAAATTAGAAGTAGAAATGGTTTTCATGGAGGTGAAGAATTCTTTCACTTCATTATAGGAACCAAATGTTTCTATGAATTTTCTAAAATTTACCGTAGGCTCAGTTTTGTCGAAAGTCCCAAAGGCTGCTAGAATCTCTGGCAGAGGTCCACAAACTTTCGTTCTGGTAACATCTTCAATCGGCAATATTCCAACTTTTACACTAACGGAATCACTGCTGCTGCTTCCTGCACTATCCTTCACGTTTAGAGCAAATTTGTATTCTCCTTCCAGTAATCCAGAAACAGTTGTTTTAGCCTGGTCTGGTTTAAGAATAGATGGAGTAGATGGTCCTCCTTCAAAACTCCATCTGAAACTTAAGGTACCGTTTTCCGGATCAACAGAATTGCTTCCATCCAAAGTAACCGATCCAGGACTATTGGGATTAGGAATGGTTATAGAAATATCAGCCCCTGCTTCTGCTCTTGGAGGATTGTTTTCAGGAGCATTGACCGTAATCTTAACTTGATCTTGGCTGGAAGATCCCTGATCATCTGTAACTTTCAATTCAAAGACATAGGTGCCAGCGGCCAGTATTTCCACCGCTGTTTTTGCCTTGTTTGGAGATTTTAAGGTAACCTGAGGACCGCTGGTCTGACTCCAGGCGAAAGCAGTAATAGTACCATCTTCATCTTTGGAAGCCGAACCATCCAAAGTTGCAGAA
>NZ_JAHEBC010000010.1:0-10342 GCF_024642405.1 Algoriphagus sp.
TGTGGGAGCTTATATTCGGGAGAATGTAGCCAATTCTTACCGCGCTGGAATCGAACTTTCTGGGGCATATCAAGTTTCAAAATCCCTGACCTTGGGAGGAAACCTTACTTTAAGCCAAAATAAGATTGAGGAATTTACAGAGTATGTAGATGATTACAGTACTGCAGAATTCCAGCAAGAGGCATTTGTCTATGAAGATACAGACATCGCATTTTCTCCAAATACTATTGCATCCGCAGTTATTGAGTTTAAGCCGATTGATAATCTTTCGCTCAATTGGATGTCAAAATATGTAGGGAAACAGTTTCTGGATAATTCAGCCAATGACAGTAGATCTTTGGATGCTTTCTTTACCAATGATATTCGAATCAACTACCAGGTTCAGCCGAGATTTTTCAAAAGCCTGGAAGTCAACTTGCTGGTGAATAACATATTCAATGAACTATATGAGCCAAATGGCTATACGTTTAGCTATTTCATTCCAAGCGATTCTGGAAGAGAATTAATCACCGAAAATTACTATTACCCGATGGCTGGAACCAACTTTATGTTGGGGTTGAATCTGAAATTCTAAGAATTAAAATCAACTAAAGCACGGATTTCAACAGAATTACTTTCTTAAAATCTGTGCTTTTTTTGACTTAAAAAATATAGTCGAAAAAGTGGAATTTAGTTCTTCAAATGCCTAAACCATCCCCAATTTCCTTCATCGCTTCGATCGCATCTTTTTCTTTATTAAAGTCAAATGCTAAAAACTTTGTGCCGTTTGCAATTAATACACATTTATAGACAGTGGTATTACTCGATAGTGTAGGGCTGATTCCATTTGGGGTATTTACACTTTTATAGCTGTGATGAATTAATTCAACACCTTCAATTTTAGGTAACTCCACCCATTCTCCCATTTTGAACCAAAGGAAACTTTGATATTCCTTAAATTTTCTAGTCTGAAAATTAATAATGACCCCTGAATGGATTGAGAGCAAAAGAAATCCAATTAAAACTGCACCTCCACCAACAATCCCTATTTTCAGTGAATTAGTATTTACCTCGAAGAAAAAAGGGAAAAGTAGAACAATGATACCACAAGCAATGAGGCATATTCCTAATAGCTGAGCGCTATCAATTCCTGGCGATTGTTTTTTATAAGTGAATTGACGTTGATTCATTGATTCCTTAATAAAGGAAACATTTGCTCAATTACATACTATTTCAACACTTAGATCTATTTCCTGATCAACTAATGTGCGATCTACCCAACTACCCCTGTAGGCAATATCCCATTCAAAGCGATCAATTTGAAGGTATGCTTGAAAATGGTTATTACTTACTTTTTCCGCCTCAAAGTGTACAAAATTTGAAGTTCCTTTGATTATGAGTGATGCGGTGATTCCTAATTTATTATTTTGAAGTTTTTCAATTGAGCGAAAATATAAAACCGAAAAAGGGTACTTATCCACATCAAAAAAGTCAGGGCTTTTGAGGTGATCTGTAAGATTTTTGATTGGAATAGGATCAGTTGCTGGGATATCTGTTACTTTGATTTCACGCATATTCACCTTGATTTCCCCACCTGAAAGCTCCTGATTTTGAAAGAGTAAAAATCCATTTTGAATAGCAATATCGCCTTCGTGACTTCCCAACCCCATCATCTTCGTTCCTTTCCAGACTATCTTAGATTTAATAGGATCAATAGTTAAGGTATCGAATTTAATGGCAGCAGAGGAGATGAAGCTGTTCTCAAAATCGAACCGACCGCTTCTTTCTTTTTCCTCTGTAACACTGAAAAGCAAAAGTGACATGAAACCGAAAACCGCTTTATTCATAATCAGGTATATTTAAGCCTAGAATAAGATTACGATGTATGGTAAGAATCTTATTTTCAAAGATTGGGTTTGTTAAGCCAATACCACCTCTAAAGTCTAAGTTCTCCTTGATTTGATCCGTCAAAAGTGGGTCATCTTCGAAAACATATTCATCAAGATAATATGCTGTTTTTCCGGGTTCCTTGACTGTAAGATGAATGTGTACTGGTTCAAATCTACTTGGATAGGCACCGGGTAGAAAGGTGTAAAAAGTATAATTGCCAGTAGCATCCGTTTTCACCCAACCACGAATAAAACCATGGCGTTTTGCCCAGCCTGTTTCATCTCCTTTCTTCTGATAAATACCATTTCGGTTAGTATGATAGATGTAAATGATCACATCTGAAGCAGGAGTTTTTCCATCCATATCAAATACTCTGCCTGTGATTTTTAGCTTGGGCTCATTTTCCAAAAAGAGCGGAAGCGTATCGGTCGGACCAAGCTCTTTTTCACCATACTCAAAAATAGCGTCACAACCTTCACATGCACCTCCAACAATTTTATCAGAGGATCTTTGAGCTTGACATGAAAAAGAAATTAATACCGAGAGAAATAATAGTGATTTTGTCATCGCTGGATTTTTTCCAAAAGGTTGGGAAAAGTTCTTTTGACAAAAAATCGACTTGGCTAAGAGGATGGAAAAGTAGGTTAAGACGATTAACGAGATGAAAACTTCTGTTTGAAGTTATCCACATAATTCCTGCTTAATCGGAGTTCTTGATTATTAGAAAGATGGATGTCGTAGTCACCATTGAGACGGGACTTGTACGAGCTAACCTGTGTAAGATTAACAATAGTTGACTTATGAATTCTTACAAATTCCTCAGAATTCAGTTTATTCAACATTGATTTAAGAGTCTCTGAATGCAAATATTTTTTTGCAGCAGTATGAATCGCTATGTATGGGGCTTCAGCTGCGATGTAGATAATATCAGAGGTTTTAATCCCAGTTTTTGTCCGGCCAGATTCTACAATAAGTTGGTTAAGGAATTCCTTTTTATTGACTGTTTCTTCTATCAAATTCTTTTTCCGAATTAGTACCAAAGCAATGACCGAATAAATTAACAAGTATTTATAGAGGTCTTCGGAAAGAGTAAATCTCAAATTTCTGAGGAAGTTAAATGTGTGGTCATAGAAAAGGGCTGAAATCAAATGGACTAAACCCGCGAAAAGCAAAATATGAAAAATGGAGGCTAGGAATACAAAAAGAAGCCTTTTTACCAATAATCCTTGAATAGTTTCAAGCGTTGAAATCCTTTTGAAAACAAGATTAAAGAGGAGTGCAACCGGCAAAATCAGAATCCAAAATAAATTGAAAAGGAAAGATTCCGAAGCGTAAAATGAATAGTCGTTGTACCGTGAATGAAGGTAATCCTGAAAAATCGTGACCAGCAAAACCAGAACCAAGACGACGATGTATTTCAGTGTCGCTTTGATTCTGGGTTTCTTTTGCAGGATATTCATCTGTTTATTTTTATTTTTTCAATTACCAGATAGAACCTTTTACGATTTCATAAAGCTATGATTTAGCTGTCAGCAGCGCAAATAATTTCTCATTCACATATAATTACCGGTGTCTAGTTTCCAATTTCGGAGTACGTCATCAGCTGAGAGCCTATTCAAATAGTTCGCAGCATTGAATTCCTATGCTTCTAAACATATGTAAAGATTTTGCGATTTTCTATCCATAAGTAGAGGGTATGTAAAGCAGCTATACATTCCGGTAAAAATTAGAAGCAACCTTTGATTCCACCCAGGTAGACAAAATAACTAATCCTTCAAATGTTCTTTCAAATGCTTAAATCCTGCGAAAAATCAATCAGGAAACACAGATTTATCCATCCCTGGCACAATCCTTAAAGCATTTTTATAATATAACTTTTTCAAAACTTCATCAGAAAGTCCCAAGCCATACATAGCCCAGAATGCATGATATTTTTTGTAATAAGGAAAGTATTCATCCTCTGTTTCCAATACTCTGAAATAGGTATAATACTCTTCTTTGTTATAGGCATCCTTACCAAAAAGCACACGATCCTGATATTTTTCAAAAAACTCATTCGCTCTTTTCGGTTGTCTCCCAAATTCAGCGATTACTGCACCAATTCCGAAATTGACATTTGGGTATTTCTCCAAATGAGCACTGGCAGCATCTAGATCATTGGCCATCCAGCCCATGTGTGCATTGATAAAAGTCGTCTCAGGATGCTTTTCAAAAACATGATGTTGCTCAGCCATGATTTGATCGAAAGGAGCAGGGTTATCATCTCCTCTCTTACGGCCGGGATGTGTTTTCAATTCCAACCAGCGCTCATTATTGGCATCCATTTCCTGCCAAAACTGAGCTGGATCGGCTGAATGTATGATAACTGGAATTCCTAATTCACCAGCTTTAGCCCAAACAGCATCTAAGTCAGGATGATCTACCGGAACTCGATTTCCATTCACATCATTCACATTCAATCCCAGACTTTTGTAGATTTTTAGTCCACTTGCTCCAGCAGCAACATCCTCTTCCAATTCCTTCACGGCAATCCTAGTCCAGTTCTCATCCCCAAATCCTGCAAAATTCAAATTGGTGAACACCATAAATCGGCCAGGAGCATGGGTATTAAATTCCTTCATCATGGATCTGATGTATTCTTGCTGCGTATTACTATCTCCATTTCGAAAGCCCCTGCCGCTCAGATTGACCAATATTCCCATATTGAGTTCATCCATTTCGGAAATCAATTCATCTATTCTTTGCTCATTAATTCCTCCTTGATGAGAATGAATATCCACAAATGGGAATTTTGCTCTTTGAACCGGGTGTTCAGGTACCTTGAGCGTAGAAGGAGGATTATATTCTTCAAAACTCATTTCCTGAGCATATGTACCTGAAGAAAAGAGGATAAAAATTGAAATTGCGATTAGTTTCAAATCAAAACGTAAAGAATTTTTCATAAGTGCTAAAGGGTATTTAATGAACTAGTGAGCTGTATTTTAAATATTTCAAAACAATAACTTGTAAAACGGTAAATTTCCAAGATTGGTTGAAACTATATTAATTAAATGCCAAATAAACAAAAAGTCCCAAGCTATTTGGCCTGGGACTTTAGATTAATTTAGTCTAGGTTTTTACCTGCCAGTTCCTCCATTGATAGTTTGTCCAAAGAAAATCGCGTTCAGATAGAGTTTGTTTGTACCGAACCAAAATGCTCTAAAATTCATATTATCTGCAAAACCTACTATTCTACCACTTCCAACAGAAGAAATCCTAATCACTCCACCATTTTTCAAGCCCTCCAAATTAGAAGGATGTAAATATCCAGAAGCCAAAGGGCTATCGGTATACACCAAAGGGTTTGCATATGGATTCCCCGAAGGCTCCATAAATAAATTGTCATTTCTAAAAGTATGGATGTCAGAATTAGTATACCCATAACCTATCGGATGAGTTAAATCCAATTTTGCGTTAAAAATAGCACCACCAGTCACTTTTGCTCCCGTGGCATTCTCATAGTCTGCATAGTTTTTCTGAAGTCCTGTTTCAGGTTCAGAACCAGCTCTAAACGTAAATAAACCTACTTCCTGTGATACTAAGAACCTAAGAGCTCCTCCTTTTGCTACTAAGGTACCTCCCTTTGAAATCCATTCCTTGAGCGTTGCAGCTCCAGATTTGCCAAGACCATTGTAGCGACCATCAGGCATTAAGATCACATTGTATCGATCCAGAGTATTTCCCCCAATTGCATCCATCGGAAGAAGGGTGATGGCCATTTCCATTCGCTGATCGAGCAAATGCCAGATTTCCCCAGCCTCATAGCTATCTACTCCACCTTCTACAAGTAACGCTATTTCAGGTTTGTCCAATGGGTCCGTAAAAGTAGACCCCATATTGATCCCTGCGGTATAACCCGTATTAATGGCATAAATATCCACATGTGCTGCAGCAGCAATTTCATTCAATTTCTGATACATGGCGTTTTCATCCATTCCAGAGTCTCCTTTGCCAATCAAAATAGTACCTCTTCCAAATGTTTTGCCATCAGGAGTACTGAATTCTGCATGGGCCACTCGAACCAAAAACCCCGCATTCATTAACTTATTCGCAGCTTTCGGTGCGTAATAGTCTGTCCACTCCATGGCATATTGATAAGCCCCAGGAGCTCCAATTACTTTTCCAGGAGCCATTTTCAGATTAGTCTTATCGACTTTTTCAACACTGGCCAAATTCAAAATTCGGCTATTTAAAGCTTGATAATCCAAGTTGAAAGCCATCGGGTAGGTCCATGCTGAAATGTCATAAAATAAACTGTCTGCAAAAGAAGTTCGCGTCTCAAACATAGCTTTGATCAAGCGGTATTGAGGCTGATTAGCGGGAACGATATACGAATTCTCCTTTTTGAATTCTTGCCCATTTAAAGTAATATCTTCCTTAAGACTGAAGACCTCGATATCATGTTGAATGATTAAATCTGCCAGATGATAGCTTCTGGCATCATCCTCTTTGCTTCCAAAAATATATGCTTTATTAACATCAGCATCGCTTTCAGTTTTGATATCAGAGTAAAAATCCTTCATCCATTGATTCAACTCCTGACGCATTTCTTTTGCTGCCTGATAGGAGGAAAGGTTGGCAGTGAATTGATTTCTTATGGTAAACGGAAAGCTTAACATTCCATAGTCTGTTTCCTGCAAATGACCTCTGGAACTTGCCTGCTCAAATAAAATCCCTATAGAACCTTGGACGTCAGGATATGTCGATCCTTTTCCATAATAAAAATCATCATAGTTCTCTTGATTATAGTAAAGAGATCCGATCTTGTCTAAAGCCTTTGCATGATATGCACCGATTTTTTTGGTGAGTTCAAAATTCTTCTCTGGAGTAAGTGGGTGCATTCTGGCTGGAACGCCAGGCTGGAAGAAAAATGTACTGTTACTTCCCATCTCATGGAAATCCAAATGAATATTTGGTAGCCAATCCTGAAAGACGCGAACTCTGTTTCTTGATTCTGGGTGTTGAACCGGAAGCCAATCTCTATTCAGATCAAACCAATAGTGATTAGTCCTTCCTCTTGGCCACGCTTCATTGTATTCTCTACCATTTGGATCCCCGTTAAGGTTATAAGACTTATGAGAATTGACCCAAGATGCAAATCGATTCAATCCATCAGGATTGATTGCTGGATCGAGAAGTAAAACCATATTTTCCAAATCCGGCCCTACTTCACTTGCTGCTGCAAAATGATAGATTGCCAACAAAGATGAATTAGCCCCACTTGGCTCATTTCCATGGACAGAATATCCCATAAACATCACGATGGGCATGCTTGCTATATCCACAGAAGCTCCTGCATCTCTTAGTTTAGCTCGTTCTGCTTTAATTTGACCAATCCTCCCATGATTAGTGGGCGAAGTAATGGTCAATAAAACCTGCGGTCTTTTTTCATATGTTCTACCTGTTTCCTCAATAGTAACCCGATCCGAAGCAGCAGCGACTGCTTTCATATACATCACTAATTGATCGTGGCTCACATGCCATTCTCCAACCTCATATCCCAAAACTTCTTTTGGAGTCGGAATATTGGGATCATAGGTATAACCCTGAGGTAAATAATAACTCAAATCCACCTGAGCATAACTCATGATGGCAAAAAGAGATAACATCAACAATAGCGTACCCTTTTTCATATAAATAGATGGTTTAAACTTTCGACTAAATTCTTACTTAGATTCCTTAAAAAAAACTATTTTGGTTCAATGGTTAAAATAATTGAAGAAGTAACATGGAATTAGTAACACCATCAAATGGATTATTGGCTTGGCAACTAGGAGGTTTTTTAGTTTTTGTAGGCTATTTCGGATTTACTATCTATGCCTTGATTGATATGGTACGTTCGGATTTTCGAGATCAACACATGAAACTGATCTGGGCTTTGATAATTTTGATGATTCCGGTCATCGGCACTTTTCTTTATTTAAGTATGAACCGAAGAACAAAAAGAAATCATCGAAAATTTAACCCCAATTTTTCTTCGCATTCAAAACAAAGTAACTAAACATGGCTCTTTCTTTTATTCAAAATATGGGCGGAGGAATAATTCTTGTTTTATGGTTTTTTAGCCTTTTGTATATCATACTATGGATTTATTGTCTAGTCGATATTGTCCGATCAGAATACAAAGACCCCAGTATGAAGCTTGTATGGCTTTTGATTATCCTTTTTGCACAAGTTATAGGCCCAATCGTTTATTTGATCATGGGAAAAGGCACTAAAACTAATTATACTTAATAAAATATGTTTGGACTCGGATTTATTGGATTGGCTATCTACATCTTTACGATATACGATGTAGTCGTCAGTAACTTTCATAACTCAAATGACAGGTTAATCTGGTTATTAATCGTGGTTTTAGTTCCGTTTATCGGAACCATATTATGGTTTTTGATAGGTAGGGGAAAGAGAATCTAACCTTTTATTATCTACTAAAAATATCCTTCAAAGCTGGAATTAAAATTGGGTAATCAAATTCAAACCCTGCTTTTTGGATTTTTTGCGAGGAAACACGATTACCTCCTGTCACCATTTGGGACATTTCTCCAAGAATTAAATTCAAAACAAATCCCGGAACCCCAATTCCAACAAAAGGCTTTCCTTTTGCCCTTGCTGCTTCGTGAGTTAATCTATAATTCGTTGCCGGGTTTGGGGAAACAGCATTGAATATTCCCTGAAGCGTAGTTTTCTCCAAAGCAAAAATGAACATCTTTGCCAGATCCTCAATATGAATCCAGCTCATCCATTGATCTCCTTTACCAAGTGGGGCGGCAACAGGTGGTTTGAGCATTTCTCCAAGAGCTCCTCCTTCTTTATCTAATACAATTCCTATTCGTAGCAAAACTGTTCTCAAGTGAAGACTACTCTCAATCTTCTTCACCGCTGCCTCCCATGCGATCACTACTTCTGCTAAAAAATCACCTCCCGCTGCAGAAGTCTCCTCCATTAAAGTTGTGCCAGTATTAAAACCATAATAACCTATCGCTGAAGCTGAAATAAAAGTGTCTGGTTTTTTATCTGCTTTTTCTATAGCATTGTAAAGCATTTGGGTGGATTTGGTTCGGGATTCCAAAATCAACTTTTTACGTTCATCTGTCCATCTTTTATCAGCCACACCTGCACCCGCTAAATGAATGACAGCATCAGCCCATTCCATTGCTTCCGGTTCAATTGTTCCTTTTTCAATATCCCAAATAAAAGATTTTTGTGATTGCTTATTTCTGCTAAGCCAAGCCACGGATTTTCCCTGTGCTTCCAGTAAAGAAGTAATTCTTTGGCCAATCAGGCCTGAACCTCCGGTAATTAGGATATTTTGCATAGGGTGATTTTTTTGAAGTTAACCCGAAAATCGGGAATATGTTAATTTCAATTTTAGAGATTCCTCTTTCTACGTTTATACACTTTCATTTTCTATGCCTAATTTGGGAGAAACTTCTTAAAGAGGAATTGAACTTCACATCACTGGTTGCTTATTTATTTCGTTGGACTGGATTTGGTTTACTAGTCGGATTCTTTGCAGGAACTGCTTCTGCGTTTTTTCTAGTTGCTTTGGATTGGGCAGGTCAAACAAGGGATAACAATCTGTGGATAATCGCACTTTTACCACTGG
Source organism: Algoriphagus sp. (assembly GCF_024642405.1). GTDB lineage: Bacteria > Bacteroidota > Bacteroidia > Cytophagales > Cyclobacteriaceae > Algoriphagus. The sequence goes on from NZ_JAHEBC010000010.1 coordinate 9,515, forward strand.
GTGGTTTATTAATAGGGTGGACTTATTTCAAGTATGCCGAATCATCAGTTAGAGGAAACAACTTACTTCTAGAGGAACTTTATCAAACCCATAAACCTATCCCTCTCAGGATGACACCTTTGGTGCTATTTGGAACAATTGCGACGCATTTATTTGGTGGGTCAGCAGGCCGAGAAGGGACTGCAGTGCAAATGGGGGGCTCTTTGGCAGACCAACTCACCAAATGGTTTAACCTTTCCAAAGAGGAAAGAAGACTGGTTTTAATTGCTGGAGTTTCTGGAGGATTTGCCTCTGTTTTTGGGACCCCGCTTGCTGGAGCTATTTTCGCATTAGAGTGGATGCTCAATAAAAAATTTCGTTGGAAATCAGTATTTCCGGCATTTTGGACTGGCATTGTAGCAAACTATGTTTGTACAAATTTGTGGGGAGTCGGGCATACACATTATAGCATTCCAGAGGTTCCAGATTTCACAATTGTCAACTTTCTCTGGATTATTCCTGCGGGAATTGCTTTTGGTTTTTCAGGTAGATTATTTGCCCAAACTACGCACTTTTTTTCTCATCAATTTTCGAAATGGGTTTCTTATCCACCTTTAAGACCGGTCATAGGTGGACTCTTGATCGCGCTAATTGTATGGATTTCGGACACCACGGTCTATATAGGATTAGGGGTTCCTAGGATTGTTGAGGCATTCCAAACTCCTCTTCCTTGGTATGATTGGTTAGTAAAAACCGGAATGACCGGATTTACACTTGGGGCAGGATTTAAAGGAGGAGAAGTCACTCCTCTATTTTTTACTGGTGCTACACTGGGGAATGCACTTTCAG
>NZ_JAHEBC010000010.1:10352-32767 GCF_024642405.1 Algoriphagus sp.
ATTACCATTAGCTTTAATGGCGGGTATGGGCTTTGTTGGAGTGTTTTCAGGAGCAACCAATACCCCATTGGCTTGTACGGTTATGGGAATGGAGCTTTTTGGGGTGGAATCAGGATTTTTCTTGGCAATTGCTTGTTTGGTTGCCTATCTATTTAGCGGAAGGTCTAGTATTTACTCGGCCCAAAACTTGGATGGAAAGATCCACATTTACACCAAAAAAAGCGGGTTTTCTTTGAAACGATGGCTAAAAAATTGAACCTTAAAGTAATGTTTTATTTATCTAGAAGCTGATTCTTCTATGAAACTGAAATTCAAATTTTTTTCTAATCCTGATCGTAATTTATTCTTTTTACGAAAGCTAAAAGCAATCGTAGAAAGGGTAGTTCGGTACAGCAGTTTCATGACCTTCGGCCTATTGCTATATCATTTGGGATATGATCCCAGTCCTTTGGCTTATGCTTTATCTTCCTTTGTTTTCACATTTTGTCTGATCCTAATAGGTGTTGGATACCTTTTAAAAATAGTTCTGAACGAACCAACGATTTTTATTGGTCGAGTAATCTTGGAAATTTTACTTTCTCTATTCCTGATCAGTTTTGCACTATTGCGTTGGGATGCATTTGGGCTGGAATTTTCAGAAGGGATCCTAAGTTATTCCCGCCACTATTTTTTAGTAAATATTTTAGTGGCAATTCTGTTTTTTATAGAAGTAAGCAAATTTAGCCTAAGTATCAACAAGCTCAAGGCGAGTCCTACTCTGGTTTTCATATTAAGTTTCTTTATTCTCATATTGGTCGGAGCTATATTATTGAGCCTCCCCCATGCCACCAGAAATGGGATAAGTTTTATTGATGCCTTGTTTACCTCCACCTCTGCAGTTTGCGTCACTGGACTTATTGTAGTAGACACGGCCAAGGATTTTACATTTTTTGGACAGACGATCATCATGGTTTTATTTCAAATAGGAGGGTTGGGGATGATGACATTTACCAGTTTTTTTGGGTTCTTTTTTAAAGGAAATTACTCCATTAAAAATCAACTTTTTATAAGAGATTATATCAATGAAAACAATGTTGGAGAGATTTATTCCACTCTCCTAAAAATCATTTTCTTTACGGTATTAACTGAAGTTTTTGCAGCATTATTAATCTACCATTTTACAGATGATTCACTTTTTGCCAGTAAAGGTGATCAGATTTTCTTTTCTGCTTTTCATGCTATTTCAGCGTTCTGCAATGCAGGTTTTTCCACTCTGAGCAATGGATTATATGAGTCTGGATTTAGGGAAGCATACCATATGCATTTAGTTCTTGCAATCGCCATAATTCTCGGTGGAATAGGTTTTCCGGTGTTCATCAATTATTACAATTACCTCAAGCATGTGGTGGTAGGAGGCACAAAAAAACTATTGGGATTAGAGGATTATCGGCATATCCCGAGAATCTCCAACATCAGTACCAGACTGTCCCTTTATACAACAGGAATTCTTTTAATCGTCGGCATAATCACCTTTGGTATATTTGAAAGGAACAGCACATTAGAAGGATTAAGCCCCTATGGCAAAATTGTGACCACTATCTTTGGAGCAGTTACTCCTAGAACTGCCGGATTTAATACCGTTGACATGACGATGCTTACAGTTCCAACAATTCTAATCTATTTGATTTTAATGTGGATTGGCGCCTCTCCAGGTTCCACGGGAGGAGGTCTAAAAACCAGTACCTTTGCCGTTGCTATTCTGAATACGCTGAGCATAGCTACCGGAAAAAAGAGAGTTGAAATATTTCGTAGACAAATCTCGAACGAGACTATTCAAAAAGCCTTCGCAGTAATTGCTTTATCCCTTTTAGTAATAGGTTTTGCTATCTTTTTAGTCATGTTATTTGACCCCCAACTCCCATTGATAGATGTGGCTTTTGAGGTATTTTCTGCTTTCTCCACAGTAGGACTAAGCTTGGGAATTACTTCTCAACTTGGTACTGCCAGTAAATTGGTGATTATGATGTGTATGTTTGTGGGTAGGGTAGGTACTCTTACCGTTTTGATAGCTGTTGTCAGAAAGGCTGGTCAACATCGATACAAATATCCAGAGGAAAATGTCTTTATTACTTAAATTGTTGAAGGCATAAAATCAAACTTGAATTTCTTAGTTTGTGCGTAAAGAAGGTTGAAAAAACAAAGGAGATTCCAATTGGACTACAAAAATCAAATCTTAAACACATGAAATACATCATTGTAGGTATGGGAAATTTTGGCGGGTATCTCTCCATGAGATTGACCGACTTGGGCCATGAAGTGATTGGTGTGGACAATAACGAAAACCGAATCGACCTGATCAAAGATAAAATTACCCATGCAGTTACCATGAATGCTACTGATACCCAGGCGGTCAAGAACCTACCGTTAAAGGATTGTGACGTTGTAATCATAGCCATCGGAGAGGATGTTGGAGCATCTATCCTGTCAACAGCAATATTCAAACAACTGAAGGTAAAGCGAATTATCGCCAGAGCTATAAATGATCTCCATGAAACTGTAATCCGGAGTATTGGGGTGGATGAAATTATTCATCCAGAGGAGGAAACAGCCGATCGGCTTTCAAAGAGACTCCAGATGAAAGGCGTCATGGACTCTCTTGAGATTTCTGATGAATACAATATTGTCGAGGTAAGGCTTCCAAAAAGATACGCGGGATTGAAAGTCTCCGAGGCGGATATCCGAAAAGAATTTTTCCTTAACATTTTAACCATTATAAAGCTTGAAGATAAAACCAATATGCTTGGCATTAAAACTCAAGAGAAAAGAGTGATAGGAGTAATTACTCCAGACTATACCCTGGAAGAAAACGACGTTCTTTTACTTTTTGGAAAGATTAAGAACATTCAGGAATTCCTTAACCTGGATGATTAGCGCATTTTTATGCCACAGTTTCCACAAAAATTATCTGATGGTTTTAAATCATCTTTCCCACAATTTGGACAGGTGACCTGTTTTGGGGATTCATCTTTTTTACGTTGGGAAGCCATTTCTGAGCTTACTATACCTGTAGGCACCGCAATTATTGCATAACCCATTAACATGATAATAGAAGACACAAACTGACCCAAGGGCGTTGATGGTGTGATATCTCCAAACCCAACAGTAGTCAATGTCACAATCGCCCAATACATCCCAACAGGAATACTGGTAAAGCCATGTTCTGGGCCTTCGATAATAAACATCAACGTACCCATAATTAAGACAATAGTCACAACAAAGCCAATAAAAATCAAGATCTTATGTGAGCTAGCGCGCAAAGATTTCTGTAGGTATTCAGCTTCTGAAACATACCTTCCCAACTTCAAAATTCGAATAACTCTCAATAACCTTAAGGCTCTCACCACTGCCAAAAGCTGTGAATTGACCACAAAAAAACTTAAATATGAAGGTAAAATGGCTAATAAATCAACAATCCCATAAAAGCTGAAAATATATCCTTTTGGCTTTCTAGAAAGCCAAACCCGGAGAAAATATTCCACTGTAAACAAAGCTGTAAATACCCATTCCAACCATAAAAAAATCTCTCCATATGTAGCACGGAGGCTTGCAACAGAATCTAGAATGGAAACCAGAATACTTCCAAAAATCAAAAAGAGCAAAACAATGTCAAAGGTTTTAGAAGCCCAATCGTCAGACTCAAATACAATATGCGCCAGCCGCTTTTTAGTGATTTTCATAAATGAATTTAGGAAAAAAAATTAGGCTAAACCATTCAATCCAAATAGTAGATACGCTTTACTCGGGTACTGATATTAGTTAATAGTTCATAAGGGATAGTTCCAATTCTTTCTGCCAGTTCTTTTAAAGAAATCTGCTCTCCATATATAATCGCCTCGTCGCCTGCCTTTGCTTCGATCCCTGTCACATCCACCATACACATATCCATACAAACATTTCCTACAACTTCAGCCTTTTTTCCATCTATTAAAACATATCCCTTTCCATTGGAAAAACGCCTATCGTATCCATCGGCATAGCCAATAGAAAGTGTAGCAATTTTTCCTCCTTGGGGTAATGACCCTTTTCTTGAATAACCTACTGTTTCTCCTGCAGCAAGTATTTTTACCTGGGAAATAGTTGTTTTTAAAGTGCTGATCGCCCGAAGAGAACTTTCATATTTTCCAGTTACTTCAACTCCATAAAGTCCGATTCCCAATCGAACCATATCAAATTGGAATTCTGGAAAAGCCACGATTCCTGCGGAATTAAGTACATGATAAAGAGTAGAAGATGGTAAACAATTTTCAAGCCTAGACTTCATTCTAATGAATGTTTCGATCTGTTCAATGGAAAAATCTTTATGAATTTCTTCATCTGCTCCAACAAGATGTGTATAAACAGAAGCTATTTTCACATTTTTAGCCTTGGCAATAAGGTCTATTAATTCATCTAACTGGTTTTCCTCAAAACCTAATCTCCGCATTCCTGTATCCATGTCTAGGTGGATGGATAATTTTTTATCGCTTGAATGACAATAATTATTGATGGATTTGAAAAACTCTGAGCTAAAAACAACAGGCTCCAAATTAAACTCACTACAAAGTTCAATTGATTCTTCTAAGGGGTTCAAAACCATAATGGGAAGAGAAATCCCCTGTTTCCTAAGCGTTACACCTTCATCCGTAAATGCCACGGCCAGATAATCAGCACCCATGGTTTGAAGATGATTGGCAATCTCAAGAGCTCCACCACCGTATGCAAAGGCCTTTACCATTACCATCACTTTAGTTTCTGGTTTGATCAGCTTTTTGTAGAAATTAAAATTATGGGTTAGTGCATTGAGATTGATTTCCAGAGTAGTCCCATGAATGCGCTGTTGAAGCTTATTGACTACTCTTTCAAAACCAAATGGCCTTGCTCCAGTGATCAAAATCAGATCATTTGAAAATTGCTCCGGATTGAGAGATTCCAATAATTTTTCAGCGCTAAAAAAGTTTTCAAATCTTCCTGGAAAATAATTTGCCAGCAATGATATTTCATGACCCACTCCAATAATCTTATCCAGATTATAGCTTCCAATCAAATCAGAAACTGAACTGTAAATTTTTTCGGGAGATCCCTGTTGTAAAAAATCCGAAAGAATAAGAATTTTTCTATTCTTGGGTCTTTGCTGCTGCATAAAGTCCAAAGCCACTTTTAATCCTGCCAGATCATTATTGTAAGTATCATCTATCAACAAAGAATCATTTATGCCTGGCTTCAAGGTAAGCCGCATATCCACTGATTTCAAATGATTTAATCCCTGCTGAATAGATTCTGAGGTTTGCCCAAGGCTCAATGCGGCTATAATTACATGGGTTATATTTTCTAATGAAGCTGGATCTTTAAATGGAATCTGAAAAGTAAAAGTGCTTAAGTCTGATTTCAGGAGGAACATTTTAGCTCCTTTATCAAGAAGTTTTAAAGATCTTGAAAAATCTTCTCCCGGCTCATCTGACCAGGCAATCAACCTTTTCTTCGGAAAATTTTCTTCAATAATCTTAGCCAAAAAACTTTGATCTTTGCAATAGATTAGAAAATCTGATTTTTCAAAAAGACTAAGTTTTTCCAAAGCCTTCTGCTCTATACTTTCAAAACCTTCCTGATGAGCAGTCCCTATATTAGTGAAAATTCCAAGGTCAGGACGAATCATTTCCTCAAGAGCTTTCATTTCGCCAGTTTTTGAAATCCCTGCCTCCAATATTGCAACTTGATGATCTTCCTCTATTCCAAAAATAGAAAGTGGTACTCCGACTTGGGAATTATAACTCTTAGGGCTTTTGGCTACCTGATATTTTTGACTCAAAACCTGGCCAAGCCATTCTTTAACGATAGTTTTACCATTGCTCCCGGTAATTGAAACGACTGGTTTTAAAAATTTACTGCGTTGAAATTTAGCTAATTTCTGTAAGGCTAAACGAGTGTCATGAACAACCACAAATGATGCATGACTCCCAATTGATTTGGGAGTATCATAATCTTCATGCACCAAGAAATTTTTAACACCGATCTCGAAAAGCGCAGGAATAAAAGTAATTCCATCCGCTTTAGCACCTTTTAAGGCTACAAAAGACTTTCTGAAGCATGAATAATCTGTCTCGAGTCTATGGCTATTTGGGAAATTAACCTGCTATTTGCCTGTCCCAAAAGTCTTCCCTCAGTGATTTCAGCAACCTGCTCAATGGTAAGCCTTATTAGCATATTACTCTGTTTTATTCTTCTTCTTCTTTTTCTTAAAAAACACCTGCTTTATCCATCGAGGCAAGAATAATGCCCCAAGAATTAGATATGGGTAATATGAAAGAAGCCTCCACAAAATACTAGTGACAAAGGTATATTTAGTGAGGAATTGAGTAAAAAACTGCGCAAAGAAGAACTCTGCAGTACCGCTACTTCCCGGTGTTGGAGAAATCATCATCACGATCCACATGATTACCTGTCTCGCAAATACAATGATATGCTCTTGAATGTCCAATGGAACAAAAGCGGAAATGAGTGCATTTAACATCAAATATCTCGAAGACCAAATGAATATTGTCGCAGCAACAATTGGTAGCCAGTATTTAAAACTTTTACCAGCAAGTTCTTTTGACGCTTCTATGATTTGATTTCCATATTCATCTGCATCATGCTTCCATTTACGAAGCCATTTGATTGAAAAAATCTTGATTAAAACCCATTTAAAAACTCTTGGTCTGTAGAAAAGAGCAGCAGCCATTACCAAACTATAGGTAGCATAAAGCGCATAACTAACCCAAAAAATCGCCTCCATACTATTCTGGAGTTGTGTTTCCAACACTTTACTTTCAGGAAATATATTCCCCTGAGCAAAGAAGAGAATGATCGGAGCTCCTATCACAAAAAAGAGATTGTCCAATATTGCTGTTACCATCACATAGGCGATGGCTTTGCCTAATTTGATTCCTTCTTTATTTAAAATAAAAATTGCTACAGCAGTGCCTCCTACTACAGAAGGGGTTACAGCAGATGCGAATTCCCAAAGGATAATAACATAAATTGACCTACTCCAAGAAAGATGTCTATCGGTGATTTCCCGAATTCGATAAACATAACCTGCATCTCTGAAGAGAATAACCAAAATGGCCAAGAAAATCCAAATCAATGAGGCATCAAATACCACATTTAACGTTTCCGCATTGATCGATGGATCAAAATAAAACATAGCAAACACGATCCCAAGGCCAATTATGACCGGAAACCAAACCTTGTTTGGGTTGAGTGTTTGAAAGATTTTTTTATTGTCCAACTTCATACTTAGCCTGCGGCGATTGGCTCAGTCTTTTCCACCCAAAAATTATTAAATCCCTCCCCAATGATGATCGTCACTTTAGAGAGTTGAAGTAATTCGAGGATGGCCAGAAAGGTGTAAATCACAAAAATTTTATCAGGTTTGTAGGTGATAAATTCGGAAAAAGACACCTGTTTTTTGAAACTGATTTTTTCTAAAACAAAGTCTTTTTGCTGCTCAATTGTATAGGGATATTGGATGACGGTATGAGTTGTTTGATCTCTTCTTGAAGCAAATTTGGCCATACTTCGTTGAAAAACCTTAAGCAACTTATATAAATCCACATGTTGCATTTCAGCATCAACATCTTCACTTTTATTTAATTCCTGAAGTTCAAAAATAATATTTCCTCTTTTTTCTTTAGAAAGTCTATTTTCTTCAAGGCCTGCCAAATCCTGTATCACAGACTTATACTTTTTGTACTCCAAAAGGTTTCGGATCAATTCCTCTCTTGGATCTATCTCTTCCCCTTGCTCATTTAATTCCGGTCTGGGAAGCAACATTTTAGATTTGATCCGCATTAAAGTAGCTGCAAAAAGGATAAAGTCACTGGCTACTTCAATTTCCATTTGCTCCAAATGGTGGAGGTAATTAAGGAAATCATTGGTAATCTTCGAGATAGGAATATCATAAATATCCAATTCATCCCGCTCAATGAAGAATAACATCAAATCGAACGGGCCCTCAAAAAGCGGTAATTTGATTTCGAAACTCAAGGGATATTTAAATTATTGGTTAATTTTGCCACCTTGTAGCCAAAGATATTCAATTAAGCTTAAATTAATTGGACTTAAGCAAAAGAAAGAAAAAAGGCTTCGAATGAATTCTTAAATGCTCTTATAACAAAGTCTTCAGATGATGGTTATTTCTTTCAAGCACCAGAATAACAAACAATGTTAATTCAACCAGGAGAATTATTAGCACAAATCAACAGCCCAGCTGATCTGAAAAAGTTTCCAAAGGATAAACTTGTTCAGATTTGTGATGAACTGCGTCAATTTATCGTCGATAACGTATCTGTTTATGGCGGTCATTTTGGAGCTAGTTTGGGTGTGGTTGAGTTAACAGTTGCTTTACACTATATACTCAATACACCCGAAGATCAGTTGGTGTGGGACGTAGGCCATCAGGCTTATGGTCATAAAATTCTTACTGGAAGAAGAGATTTATTTCATACCAACCGAGTTTATGGTGGCCTTTCCGGTTTTCCAAAAAGAAAAGAAAGCATTTATGATACTTTTGGCGTAGGTCATTCCAGTACCTCCATTTCAGCAGCGTTAGGGATGGCTGTAGCTTCTAAATATAAGGGCATCAAGAAACAACATGTCGCTGTAATAGGAGATGGATCCATGACCGGAGGAATGGCTTTCGAGGCAATGAATCATGCAGGAGTCAGTGACTCCAATCTTTTAATTATCCTTAATGATAATTGCATGTCCATTGATCCAAATGTAGGAGCTCTAAAGGATTATTTGACAGATATTACAACTTCACATACTTACAATAAAGTAAAAGATGAAGTATGGAAAGTATTGGGAAAATTCAGCAAGTTTGGATCCAGTGCCCAAGAAGTAATTTCCAAAGTAGAGGGAGCCATTAAGTCGGCTGTTTTAAAACAAAGCAATTTATTTGAATCGCTTAACCTAAGATATTTTGGACCAGTAGATGGACATGATGTAAACCATCTTGCAGAAATACTGAAGGATATGAGAGATATCCCCGGCCCAAAAATATTGCATTGCGTAACTGTAAAAGGGAAGGGTTATGCGCCTGCAGAGAATGGAAATAAAACCACTTGGCATGCCCCTGGGACTTTTGATAAAGTAACTGGAGAAATATTCAAAAAAACACCGTCTGTTCCCCAAGCTCCTAAATACCAAGATGTATTTGGAAATACTTTGGTAGAATTAGCAGAAGCAGATGATAGAATTATGGGAGTGACTCCTGCAATGCCGTCTGGATCTTCGTTGAACATAATGATGAAGGCTATGCCAGAAAGAGCATTCGATGTTGGAATAGCAGAACAACACGCAGTAACTTTTTCGGCAGGTCTTGCCACTCAAGGTCTTGTTCCTTTCTGTAATATATATTCAACCTTCATGCAGCGGGCTTATGATCAGGTCGTGCATGATGTTTGTTTACAAAATTTGCCGGTAGTGCTCTGTCTTGATAGAGCCGGGTTTGCAGGGGCAGATGGACCAACACATCATGGTGCTTATGACATCTCTTATTTCAGGTGCGTACCAAATATTGTAGTTTCGGCTCCTATGAATGAGGAAGAACTTCGAAATATGATGTATTCTGCTTCTTTACACAATGGGCCATATTCAATCCGATATCCGAGAGGAAAAGGAGTCATGCCGGAATGGAAAACACCGTTTAGAAAAATTCCAGCCGGTCAAGGAAGAATCATCAAAGAAGGTGAAGAAGTGGCTATTTTAACAATCGGCCATATTGGAAATTACGCTGTTGAAGCTTGCGAAACACTTAAAAAAGAAGGTTTAAATCCTGCACATTACGATATGCGCTTTGTAAAACCACTTGATGAGGAAATGCTTCATGAGGTATTTGGCAAATTCAAAAAAGTCATCACCATAGAAGATGGTTGTTTGATGGGAGGATTTGGTTCAGCTATTTTAGAATGGATGATGGATCATGGTTATCAATCTCAAATTAAGCGTTTAGGAATTCCAGATGCAGTAATTGAACATGGTGAACAAATGGAGCTTCATAAAGAATGTGGATTTGATCCAGAAGGAATTGCCGAAGCAGTAAGAAGCATGACCGATGTGGTCAAAGCCTTATAAAATCCAAATATGTCAAGTATTCATTTTTTTGAAAAAGGTCAGGGAAATCCCCTCATCTTAATACATGGTTTCTGTGAAGTAGGAAAAATGTGGCAAGATTTTGCCGAAAAATTGTCTTCTGATTTTCGAGTAATATGCCCTGATCTTCCGGGTATGGGCCAATCTCCTCTGAATTTAGAAAAACTATCTCTCGAAGAAATTGCAGTTATATTAGAAGAATGGATGGATGAAAACAACATTCAAAACCCGATTTTTGTAGGACATTCGCTCGGTGGTTATATCACACTTGCTTTAGCAGAATTAATGGGCCAAAGAATCAAGGCAATCGGTTTATTCCACTCCACTGCCTTTTCAGATAGTGAAGAAAAAAAAGGAATGCGTGATAGAACAGTTGTCTTCCTTCAAAAATATGGCGTTGATGCTTTCGTCACTTCTTTTATTCCACCATTATTCCCTGAAAACCGAAGAGAAGAATTTGATACAGATATTCAGAAGGCAATAGAGCAGGCAAAAACCTGTTCCTTAGAAGGTCTTACTGCTTTTACAAAGGCCATGAGAGATCGGAAAGATCGGTTTGAAATACTTAGAGATTTTTCAGGCCCTAAGCTTTTCATAGCCGGTGAACTTGACACTGCTGTCCCTATTGAGGCTAGCCGAACCCATAAAGAAGTTGTGACTAATTATGTTGAGTTGGCAAATACCGGACATGTAGGTATGATAGAAAGAAAGTTGGAAACGATTGAGATCGTTAGGGAGTTTTGTAAAAGCTGTCTTTAAAGCTGGGACCCCAAAATACCCATCAGCCTTTCCAGATAAGTTTGATCAGTATTGTCGAAATCGTCCAATTGGTCCGAGTCAACATCCAAGATCATTGCAACTTGGTCACCCTTAAAAACGGGAACAACAATTTCGGATTTGGATGCTGAACTACAGGCTATATGGCCTGGAAAAGCATCCACATCTGGAACCACCTGGGTTTTAGCTTCTTTCCAAGCAGTACCGCAAACTCCCTTTCCTAAAGAAATTCGGGTACAGGCAATTGGTCCTTGAAAAGGTCCTAATACCAATTGATTTTCTTTCACTAAATAAAAGCCAACCCAAAAAAACCCAAATGCTTCTTTAAGAGCAGAAGAGATATTAGCCAGATTGGCGTATAAATCCGGTTCACCACCAATCAATGCTTCAATTTGAGGGATTACGGCTTCATATTTTTCTGCTTTAGTAGCAGATTCAGGGATGTATAAATTTTCAGACATTGTAGTGTATTGCTAGTCGATCTTCTAAAATGGAAATTATTTCTGTAGGAGGTTTTGCAATTACAGGTGCTTCAATTCCTTCCTCAAAATTGTTTTGGCTGGTAAACACCCGGGCTTCATCCCAAAGTTCAGATTCCAGAAACTTATTTAGGAGATAGCTTCCCCCTTCCACAATCAAGCTTTGAACTTTTCTTTTTTGGAGATCCTCAAGTATTGAATTAATGGAAAAACCATTTTTAAGCTTTACAAATTCAAGGTTGCCTTTTTCTTCCGCCTTTTGAGTGTTATAACATAAAGTAGGAACCGCTTGGTCAAATAGCTTTAAGCTTTGAGATAATTCCAGATTACTATCAATTACCAGTCTTAAAGGGTTTTTCCCAGACCAATCTCTCACATTCAAGGCAGGATCATCATATTTTGCAGTGTTTTTTCCTACTAGGATCCCATCCTCCTCTGACCTCCACTTATGAACCAATTGACGGCTCGAAGAATTACTGATCCATTTTGAAGAAAAATCTTTTCTTGCAACAAATCCATCCTGAGTCTGTGCCCATTTGAGAATCACATAGGGTCTATTCTTTTCAATTTGAGTAAAAAATCTACGGTTTTGCCATCTCGCTTTTTCCTCTAAGACTCCGGTCTTTACTTCGATTCCTGCATCTTTTAGAATTTTGATTCCTTTTCCTCCAACAAGGGGGTTTGAATCTACTGCTGCAATTATAACCTTTCCAACTCTCTTTTCTACTAAAAGATTAGCACATGGAGGTGTCTTTCCAAAATGTGCACAAGGTTCCAACGTAACATAAACAGTTGCTCCCTGCAAATATGTTTGATCTTTAACATCATTCACCGCATTCACTTCTGCGTGGGGTTCTCCATATTTTTGATGGTAACCTTCTCCTATAATAATATCATCCTGCACAATTACACAACCCACCAAGGGATTGGGACTAACTCTACCTCTACCTAATTCGGCGAGTTCCAAAGCTCTCTTCATGTAGAGTTCTTCACTCATATTACGGCTTCCGTTTTAAGTTCACCAAATTTAATGTGCTAGTTTCACCTGCCACTATTTCTATATTATTAACCAAAGTGTCGGCATAAGATTCATTTTTGGGATCATAATAAAATGAATAATTGCCTTCGGGCAATATAAAATTATAGGTCCCAGAACTATTTGAATGTGTGCTAATAGAGTCTCCATCCTGGATAGCATAAATAGCTGGCTGCAAAGCAGAAGGTGTCACTACACCAGTAATTTCTCCTGTGCCAGCGCCCTTATACGCTACCACAACTGGATCCAATTGAAGTGATAATGGACTTTCATTAGTCACTCGAATCGATTTTTCTAAATCAAAATCTAATACGATATCATAAGAAACAGCCTGTTCCAAATCCATTTCAATTTGAATTGGAATTTCTTTCAAAGACGGGTCTGCCAAAGGCATGTCGTATCGCTTTTCATTTAAATACAAATAATATTCGTCACCCAATTTCATGGTTAGTTTCAGTATTTTTCCTGAAGGAAGTTCGTCTCTGCCTAAAAGAAGAGCCTCACCAGCTATGAGTGAACTGACTTCTATTTTTTTGTCTCCGGGAGCATATGGGAGGAAAAAAGTCTCAATTGTGCCATCTTCTCTTCCTGTAGTAATCAATTCCACATCTACTCCGAGGATTTCCACAAATACTGAATCCCATTGGGCAGGAGAATCTACTAGAATTATATTTACCAACCCTTTTGGATTTGTATCAAAATCTTTACAGCTCCAAAGAATGGAAATTGAAAGGGCAAAAATTAATTTAAAAACGGTTCTATTCACAGTGTAAATTTAGCCTAAAACTATTCAAAATTTAAGGTTTAGGCTTTTTGTCACTAAATCATAAAAAAAGCCGGTCGAAACCGGCTTCATTTTATTTTTTAATTGGGCAGTAAGGTTATTGGATCTAAGGTTTTAACTTTTCCCTCTTCTACCAAAACGTTGTCTACTACCAAGACTTGATAACCTTCTAAGGGTGTAAAGGTCAAGGTATAGACGCCATCGTCCATTCCAAGAATTTTATAATTTCCATTTTCATCTACAAAAGTATTGTAGGAATCATCTCCTTTTTGAGCATTTACTGATATTGGCTGAGCTTCTGTTGGAAAAACCTGGCCCTTAAGTCCGGAGGCAGCTTCTTCCAAATATGCTCTTAATACTGGCTTTAAATTAATGTTTCCAGAGTTTCCGGCAACAACAATTGATTTCGCAACATCAAAATCAATGACCAAATTGTAACTCATTCCACCCTCAATATCTTCATCTACTTTGATTTTCAGGCCACTTTGCTGCGCACTAGGAGTTTTCAAATCAGAACGAACTCCATCTTTGACTACATAATTGTCATCTCCCAAAACCAATCTTAGCTGGTCGATTTCACCTTCTGGAAAATCCTCTGATCCTAAAAACAAGGAGTTTTCACCGGTCAAATCCAATAAATTCACATATCTGCTAGACTCATCATAAGGTATTTCAATCCAACCTATTTCATCGTCATCATCGCTTTGGGTATCATCATCACCTTGACCATCATCATCCGCTTTAACTCTGATGGCAAGAACTTCAATCCATACTTCATCGAAATCACCCGGGGCATCCACTAAATAAAAGTTGACACGGGCATTTCCTCCATTCAGAGATTCATCATCATTGGAACATGCTACAGCAAATAGAAGCACTCCACATAACATCAAATAATTAAATAAACTTTTCATTTGTAAATCGTTGGGTTAGTTGAAAATCTTTAGCCAATGTCCATGCCATTTTTAGATTTTTCGGATTTTAAACAGATTCTCAAAGGACCTTCTTATTTTTGGGGATGATGAAATGGGAAAAACTTTTAGCAAGGGGAAGATTTGGCGATAACCCGGGCTTTATTCCAACTCAATTTGTAAGAAGTGAATTTGAAGTAGATTATGATCGAATCATATTTTCGGCTCCTTTTAGAAATTTACAAGACAAAACTCAGGTATTTCCTTTACCAGAGCAGGCATTTGTACATACCCGTTTAACTCATAGCTTAGAAGTATCCAGTGTAGGCAGATCATTGGGAAAAGCAGCTGGAGAATATTTACTTAAAAAGTACCCTAACTTAGAAAAAACAGGGATTTCAGCTTATGAGGTAGGGGCAATAGTCGCTGCAGCAGCCTTAACTCATGATATTGGTAATCCTCCTTTCGGTCACGCTGGTGAGGAGGCTATTTCAGATTTTTTTAAATTCCACCAAGCTGGAAAATGCTGGGAATCTCATGTAAGAAGTGAGCAATGGGAAGATCTATGCAATTTTGAAGGGAATGCACAGGGCTTTAGGATGTTGGTTTCAAAGGCAAATGGTTTGAAATTGACATATGCCACACTTGCAGCTTTTACAAAATACCCAAGGCCAAGCTTTATTCCTCACCGGGATATCGCTAGGAGAAGTCAAAAAAAATACGGTTTTTTTATAAATCAACTAGCTGATTTTGAGCAATTAGGAAGCTTTCTTGGAATTGAAAAATCAAGTCCTGAGTGTTGGTTACGACATCCATTAGCATTTTTGGTTGAAGCGGCAGATGATATTTGTTACAGCATAATTGACTTGGAGGATGGATGCACCTTAGGACTGGTCAGCTTTGAGGAAACAGTGAAGCTACTTTCTCCGATTTTGAAGGATAAGTTTGACCCGATAAAACTAAAAGATAGAACCAATTCCCAAAATTTGGGAGCTTTGAGAGCTTTGGCAATAGGAGAACTAATCAATGAAACTGTAGAAGTTTTCGCACAATATGAGGAGAGCATGTGCAAAGGAAATTTTGACAAAGCCCTCACAGATATTATCCCTTCTGCAAAGGCACTCCAAAAAATAACAACAATTTCTGTTGAAAAAATCTACAGGTCCAAAGTGGTACTTGAAAAGGAGGCGGCTGGCTTTCAGGTTTTAGAAGGGTTGCTTTCTGTTTTCTCTCAGGCATTATACCATCAATTCTATCATCAAGATAGATTCTCTGGTCAAGACAAAAGTATCTTAAGACTATTGCCAGAAGATTTTCCTTTGAAAGGTTGGGGAGCTGAAGTCAACCCTTATCCTTTACTCAGAGCACTTGTCGATTACATATCAGGAATGACAGATAAATATGCATTGAACCTCTATCGAAGAGTCAAAGGCATTTCATTTCCAGGCTCTTAAATAAAATCAAGGTTTAGTTTTAGGTCATTTTTCTTGTTAGAATTGTGACCTTTTCTGTTCAAAAAAAATATTATCACTTATCGGCTTAAATCTTGTAATTAATTAAGCCGATAAATTGCTATTTCCCGTAAATAGATTCATTGATAAATATTCCTAACTAATCATTAATGGGGTCTATTTACATCTAACCATGAATTATGAAAAAGACACTTCTAATACTGTCAGGTATATTTTTATTTCTAATTGCTTCAGCAATAGCGATTCCTTTTATTTTCAAGGATAAAATCGCTGCCCGAATTGACCAAGAAATTGCCCAATCTGTGAATGCCAAGGTAATTTATGATCTGGATAAGATCAGTCTCAGTATTTTCAGAAGCTTCCCGGATATCTCCGCAAATGTTAAAGAATTCGGGATTGTTGGGAATGAACCTTTTCAAAATGATACGTTGGCAAGACTTGATGAATTACAAATAGATTTTAATCTTAAATCTGTTCTTTTTGATGATTATCCCACATTGACAGGGGTTCATCTGAATGGGGGTAGCCTTTATATAAAAGTATTGAAAGACGGAACCGCCAATTACGACATTACATACCCTTCAGAAGATTCAACTACTTCAGAAGAAAATAATATGAAAATCGGAGTAGATCAGATTGAAATCAATGATCTTAATTTAGTTTATGATGACCGCCAACTTGAATATTTCATGGCACTGGGAGGGATTCAAGCAAATGGAAAAGGAGAGTTTACCTCAGATGTGTATGAATTGCCCATAAAAATGGAAGCCTTAATTGCCGAAATCACTTACGAAGGCACTAGTTATTTGAGCAATAAAAGTTTCAAAGGGGAGACTCTTGTAAACATTGACATGGAAAACATGAAATTTACCTTTGGAGAGGGTGATTTTCAATTGAATGATTTTTTATTCGGATTCTCAGGCTACATAGCAATGCCTACTGATGATATCGAAATGGATTTGGCTATTGAAGGAAAGAATAATGAATTCAAAAGCATTCTCTCTTTGGTACCTGGAATTTATTCCGAAAGCTTTTCAAGTTTGGAAACTTCAGGAACCATGGATTTTCAAGGAACCATCAAAGGCATTTACAACGAAGAAAAAACTCCATCTTTTGATATTGGGCTGAAAATCTCTGAAGGAATGTTCCAATATCCGGATTTACCCAGACCAGTAAAAAACGTCAATCTAGACATGCAGGTAAAAAATGAGACTGATAACCTAGATAATACATCTATCGCAATCCCGACCTTTAATCTGGCTTTTGGAAATAACCCTATTTCCGGGAAATTTTTTCTATCAGACTTAGTCTCTTATACCATAGATGCTGCTCTAAACGGAAAACTCAATCTCGAAGAAATGACTTCCATTTTTCCAATAGAAGGAATGGCCCTGAAAGGAAATTTGGATATCAATGCTACTGCGAAGGGTCGATATGATTCTGTAGCTGGGATTATTCCAAACATCGATGCAAAATTGATTTTAGCAAATGGCTATGCAAAAAGTGCGGATTATCCAGCCCCTGTTGAAAACATCCGTGTCAACGCGGAGATTCTCAATTCAAGCGGTAAAATGAATGATTTTCTGATTAATCTAAGCCAGTTTGGATTTGAGTTAGAGGAAGAACAAATCCAAGGAAGTATGAAAGTCTCGGATTTTGAAAAATTAAACTGGGATGGAGCAGTGAAGGGTGGGGTAGACCTAAAAAAACTTATGGCAATCTTTCCAATCGAAGGAACCAATCTGGAAGGTAGAATTCAAGCCAATATTCTAACCAAAGGATCTTACGCGGCTGTGGAATCTGGAAATTATAAGCAATTAGAAACAAAAGGGACAATGGAAGTAAACGCCTTTAGATATTCCTCCTCGGATGTTCCACAAGGAATCGAGATTTCCAAAGCTTTGGCAGAGTTTACTCCCACAAGTATCAACCTTACAGAATTTGATTCCAAACTTGGTGAAAGTCCAGTTCAGGCAAAAGGTTCATTAACTAATTACATGGATTATTTTCTAGGTGAAAATGGAACCTTAAAAGGTCAATTGGCTCTGACAAGCCCAAAGTTTAATGTGAATGAGTGGATGACGGAAGAAACCTCCTCAAATCCGGAGAATACCGAATTGACGGTTATTGAGCTTCCTCAAAACATAGATTTTTCAATGAGCGTTAATGCAAACGAGGTCTTCTATGACAACTTGACCCTCAAAGATATGAGGGGGAATATGACTTTAAGAGATGGTGTTTTAAGTTTCAGTGATGCATCTTTGAAAACATTAGGAGGAACTATTGCACTCAATGGAACTTATGATCCAAGAGATTTGACCGCACCAAAATTTAAGTTTGATCTGAATGTAGCAGAACTCAGTATTGCTGAGGCCTTCAAGTCATTTAATAGTGTAAAAGCTTTTGCTCCAATTGCTCAAAATCTAACAGGAAAATTCAATTCTAATCTTAGTTTTTCCGGGAATCTTGGACAAGATATGATGCCTTTATTGGCAAGTTTAGATGGATCGGGGCTTTTAAAAGTAGTGGAGACAGCATTAAAGGATAGTAAAATCCTGGAAGGGATTACCAGTTTGACGAAGCTAAAAGATGCAAATACCATCACTTTGAGAAATATGACTATTCCTATTAGCATTAAAAATGGTGTCATGGATGTGAAACCTTTTGACGTGAAGCTTTGGGATTACCAAGCCAATGTCCAAGGTTCGGCAGGATTTGATGGCTCTATCAACTATTTGGTCAATATGCAGATTCCTGCAGGTCAATTAGGTGCACAGGCTAATTCTTTACTTGCCTCGATTTCTGGTAATCAAGCAGATGAAAACACCAACATACCTTTGGCATTAAACATATCAGGTACTTATAATTCACCAAAAATAGCCTTGGCAGGGGGTAACAGTATAGAAGCTCTATTAACAAACGCTTTAAAAGCAAGAGTCAGTGGAGAAACCCAAGCACTGCAGACAAAAGCTACGGAAGAATTTAATGCTGCTCAGGATAGTATTAAGAAAGAAATGAAACTCAAAGCAGAGGTGGTTCAGGACAGTGTCAAAAAAGTCCTGCAAAATCAAACGAACGCGACAAAGGACAAAGCTGCTGATGAGGCAAAAAAATTACTCAAAGGTTTTTTTACAAAACCTAAAGAAACAACAAAACCTGATACTACTTCAGTCAATAATAATTAACAAATATCAAAAACAAAAAGCCCCGAAACGTACTGAATCGGGGCTTTATCTGTTACTATCAATCAATCTTTTCTGTAAGGTTTAGAGTTTTTATCTCTTGCCTAAATCATTTTAAATTAATTTTTAAACTCTATTTCGTTGATAGATGCAAGTATTCCATCTCCCTTTACGTCTGAATTTTTGAATACAAAGTAAACGTCATGTTTTCCAGTAACCTCTGATATCGAGACAGTTGGCTTTGCGGAATTTTGTCTTCTCCATTCTAGTGGAGAGACACCTGCAGGAGGTCTAAATCCTCCTTCAGGAGCTTCCGTTACTTTTTCAGATTCACCCAATATTTTGCCTGTAGGAGAGTCCAATCTAACTTCAACCGATGCTCCTTTGGCATCAACTCGAGCGCTTAGACCTAAATACAGCGTTATTTCTTTAATCCCTGTCATGTCTAAATCCTTAAACCCAATATAAGATTGATCACCAACCATGAAGAAACTAACCCTAGGAGTAGTCAGCAATTGCACGCCTTTTCTTACTTCAGAAAGTTGTGGGTCTAAGAAAGGGTTTCGCAAGGCAACAATGTCCTCCCCTGTTAAAGAAGTAATATTTTCTGCTCCTTTATCAGAGTAAAATGCTCTTAATAAATACCCTCCTTGACCATCTTCTCCTTCAGGAACTTCTGGATTTAGTTTTCCTTCTAAAGGAAGGGAAGAAACAGTAGGCTGCACTTCATTCATACTGAAGATATAATCAATCATTCTTTTGGCATCTGCCTCAGAAAGCTGTGGATGGGCACTCATGGCATGATCTCCCCAAACACCGCTTCCTCCATTGATTACCTTACCGACTAGCATACTGACATTTTCTGGAGTATTTGGATATTTTAAAGCTACGGCTGAATAACTTGGTCCGATTGAAGTTGTATCGTATTGGTGGCAAGATTTACAATCGCTTGCTTCAATGAGATTTCTTCCAATATTTAGTACCGCCATCGACTCTGCTCCACTTTGTTTGGAGGCCATTTCGATCGGATCAAATCCCGCTGGCACATAGTCGAAAGTAACAGCAACTTCCTCTGGTTTGATTGATCCATCTGCCGTGCTTCCATCTTCTTTATCAGAAACGGAAACCTGATAATCAAGAGACTTGTCACCAAAATAAAAGGTTTTGTTTTTGCCTTTGAAATCAATGCTTACCTCCGGTTTATCATTTCCAGCTACTAAATCAAAGCTTGCTGAATTACTTTCTCCTTTGGTATCCGTAACGGTCAATGTAGCTTTATAGGATCCTGGGGTCTCAAAAGTATAGGATACATTTTCTCCCTGAAGGTCAACCACAGTACCATTGTCAGAAGTAATAGCCCAACTATAAGATAGATTTCCTTGATCATAATCATCAAAATCATTCGTCCCGGCTGCCGTAAAGTTTGTCGTAAATGGTATAGAGCCTGCTAGTTTATCAGCTGCTGCACTTACGTTTGGCTTTCTATTTCCAGCATTGTATTCAATTTTTACCAATCTTGAATTTGCATTTCCTCTAAACCAAGCACTACCATACTCCAAAATATACAATGCCCCATCCGGTCCAAAATCCATGTCAATAGCAGAGCTAAATGTTTCTTCTGGTAGAAATCTCTCCATCGATTGATAATCACCATTTTCATCCATACTCACAGACATGATCCAACCTCTCATAAAATCAACAATTAACCATTTTCCATCATAATACGCCGGGAAAACATATGGAGCATCTTTTGAGAAGTCCGCTTTTCTAAAGACTGGTCCGCCTGTAGCACTCCTTCCAGAACTTCCCAGCATTGGGAAAATTTCGGAAACACCATAGGGATACCAGATAAATGCAGGAATCACTGGTGTTGGAAGTTCTCTAAGGCCTGTATTATTAACCGATTCATTCACAGGATTATTTACATCAAAGGGCTCGCCGTAAGTCTCTGTCGCCAAATCATGTCTATTGTATGGATAATTATCTCCAATAAAATATGGCCAGCCAAAGAATCCAGGACCTTTAGCCTGATTGAATTCATCATATCCTTTTGGCCCCCAGATAGAATCAACAGAAGCATCAGGTCCAACTTCTCCCCAATACAAATAGCCTGTTTTACTATCTAAAGTGGGTCTCCAAGGGTTTCTATGGCCCATGGTATAAATTTCAGGTTTGGTTTTCTCAGTACCTGCAGGAAATAGATTTCCTTCTGGAATGGTGTATGTTCCATCATCTTCAGGATGGATTCTTAAAATTTTACCTCTTAAATCATTGGTATTTCCAGGAGCTCTCTGATCATCTGAATTCTCATAACCAGGTCTTTCATCTAGATTTGATGTTCCAGTTCTTGGGTTTACTGTGTTATTTCCAACTGTCAGATATAAGTTTCCCTCTTGATCAAAAACCATCCCGCCTCCAGTGTGGCAACATTCCTCCCGTTGGGTTGGAACTACCAAAAGTATCTTTTTGGACTCTTCGACAAGGGTGTTTCCATTCAGTTCATATCGTGCCAAAACATGCTGTGTATCCACAGGGTCAGCGTAATAAAGATAAACCCAATGGTTTTTTTCAAAGTCCGGATGTGCTATCACACCCATTAAACCTTCTTCTGCTTCTCTGACTGCACCTTCTTTATTGGTGTATTTGGTGTTGACCGGAATAGTTGCTATCAAGGTCATCTCACCTGTTTTTTCATCAAAGATTTTAACACCACCTTTTCTTTCAACCAATAGGACTCTTTGGTCAGGAAGAAAAGTCATCTCCATTGGCTCATCCATTCCTTCTGTTAAAACCACTTTCGTGAATCTATTTTCATCCGGTTTTATAGTTGGATCATCAATTGGTTCTGATTTTTGACAGGAACTAAAGGTGACAAGAGCTAAGATGAACAGAAAGGAAAAAATCCTCCCTGCATTATTCATCATACGATTCATACGTTTTATGTTAAGGTTATTGAGAAGGGTTTCAATAATTTGTCAATCTGACAAAATAGCCTAAAACTGCCTAGATAAAATTTATTCTACGGCATATTATTGGGATAAATGTGGGCTTTTTGTAAGAATTTAAATATGCTAATCCAACTTGACCAAATTTATTTTCTTTGAAAAACCGACTTGATCCAAAATCAAAACTCCACTTTCATTTTGGTTAAAGTCAAAACGAATCTCCCGAAGCGAGCTCAGATCAAATTCTGGATTCTTTGAAGAAACCTCATCAAAATCAAAAAAGAATGTCTGAAAAATATTCTCAGAATGATCCTTATCATCTAAAAAGTCAATCTTAAGAACTCTGGACTTGATTTGCCTCTGAAGGTGTGAAAACTCAGAAAGAAGAAATGAAATTTTTTGTCCTGAACTGTCAGTAAGTATGATGGTAAAATCTAAGGGGGCAGCTGGTTTTTTTTCTTCCTCTTTAGAATCTTCCTCTTCTTCCGCCTGAGATTCTCCGTCTACTTCCTCTTCTGTATTTTCTTCTACATTTTCGTTTTCAGAATCTTCCTCATTTTCATTATCCTCTACCCATTTTCCACCAGATTTAGGGTTTGAATTTTCTGTGGATTCTGCCAAAGCAAAAACTAGAACAGATGAGGAATCAGGTTTTGAATGATCATCACTTAACTCTA
>NZ_JAHEBC010000011.1 GCF_024642405.1 Algoriphagus sp.
TGTAAGCGGGTCATTGATTTCTGATTCCAGCAGAATTTCTTGTCCACTTTTTACGGAAGTTAAGTTATCGCCTTCTTTATTTTTAAGGGAAGTAACTTTTATTTCCAATTCTGGAAAAGAGAGTTTGAGGCTTGGATCACCTAAAAGAGAAAAGTTTCGATTGAGAGCACCGTTAAGACTGTTGTTTTTTGTGTTTTTAAAAATTGTACCAAGATCCTGATAAATACCATTTTCTCTTTTAAACAATTCTTGAGAAAAAGCCTCATTGATTGTGAAATTGACACTTGAAAAAACCGGTCTCCCTGTAGTAAGTAACCCAATTGCACCTTTTCCTTTTGCAATAATCAATTCTTCGGCAGCAGATCTTAAAAAAGGACTATCATGCCTTCCAAATTCACAAGTAGCTGTCATCCATAAGGCCAGATTTTTTTGTTTTGGCCAATTGTTGATATCTGAGACTATAAAAATCTCCTCTGCTGCAAGCGTTGTTTCATTTCCGTGACCAATATAGTTTAGAACCAAGGTGCCATTTTCCAAGGTTTTTTCTAAAATTGATTTGGCCTCTGGAGACTTTTGGCTTTCTCCAGCTGTAGCGGAAATTTGTTCGTAACCATCTAGATATAGCTTTTCTTGAATAATATCAGTTGAGTTTATTTTTAAATACTCGGAATGCCTTTCTGCATCTCGCATATGAATATTATTGTCTCCATCATCCACCAAAAATGAAATATTCTTTTTCCAAAATCCTGGCTCATTAAAAGATTCATATTCAATTATTTTATTTACCACATTTATGGCCTCCTCAGAATTAACAACTGGTAAACGACCGATTCCAATTTGAATTAGCTCATCTCCATCCTTACTTTCTTCCCAATTTCCCTGACCAAATTCCAATAGTCCTAGAAAATCATCTGAACTAAAAGTAAATAGAGGGTTCAGGCTATTCCTACTGGAATAAATTGGTATTAGACTCGCTCGGCCACCTAATTTACCTTTGTTGTCAAACGTTCCTTTCCCTAATAGCAAAACATTTTTTAACCCCTTATCAGGATGATATCGAGCAGCTAAAAAATTTCTGATGGCTATAATATCCTTATTTCCATAACCAAATGAATTGTAAATATCAGATAAATAGGCAATTTCAGTATCAATTCCCCTATTAAGCTTATGAGCTTTTAGCTTTTCCGCTGCGAATGAGAAAACTTTGGGAGCAATAATGATGAGTTCTGATGAATTTTCTTTAGCCAAATCTCTGGAAATTGATTCAAAATCTTTTAATTCCGGAGTTTCTGATGAATCAAAAACCAATAGTCTATTACTATTAATGGTTAAACTTGATTGAGAAACAAGTTTTATGGGGTTGAAAAAATCACTGATATCCCAATAATCTAAATCTAGCTCCCTCTCAATTTTATAACGGTCGTTTTCTAAATTAAAATAGATTCCAGTCTTTAAATCAGCGCTTGAATAAGGAATTCCCAAAGCTATGTAATCCCAATATCCAGAGGAATTCAAATCTGAGCTCTGAAACCTAATTCGAATCCTTTCTAATTGATTGGAGCCAGGATTATACTCTACATTAAATCTATTTTCTATTCCTTTTATACCATAGGTTGTATTGGGTATTGCCGGGAATTCTGTTTCATAAATTGAATTATCATCTGCCAGAATTGAAATTGAAGAAGCAGTCAAGGAACTTGACATAATGGTACCAAAGATTTTCCAACTACCTGTAATTCCAGAATTTTCGAAAACTGAAATTGTCCTTGAACTCCCTGAAAAGATTGGTTCTGAAAACCATTTCCTGCCTGAATTTAAGATGTTTGTAATTTCGCCTTTAAAGGCTTTCATCTGGTAAAGGATACCAAAAGTATCTCCAGAATCTTCTACTTGGAGCTCGTCTATTTGTTTAGAGGGATTTCCCACCTCAATTAAATAACTCAGGCTGTCTGTAAATAGATGATTTTGATAATCTAATTCAGCTTTGTCTTCAGTTTTAAAAGTATGAGGACCTTCTAAAAATATATATAATGAGCCGTCCTGAATGGAACTTGGGATTTCTTGTAACTCTAACTGTTCTTCTTTAAGAATTTGAGGAAGCATACCAGGATAGCCATATATCGAAAGATCTTCGATTGAGTTTGCTCCCAGTTCTTTTGCGATCGATTCAGGTATTTTATAAACTCCAGATTCAATGATCTTGAAAGTGTAGAATTTAGTTTGGGAAAACGAATTCCAATAAATCGTAAGACTTATAATAAAAATTAAGAAGCATTTCCTCCTGCTGCGTCTCATTCACTTCTCATTGCGTTTTCTGTTACAGATAAACCAAGGTATGAAATGATAATCAAAGGAATACCTGCTAATCCAAGCCAGACAAATAGTAAGAGACTTACAACTATTAATACATATCTAAAAATATTCTTTGAGAAAGCAAAAGACTTAAATTTCAGGGCTATTAAAGGTATTTCTGAAATGAGTAAAATTGAAAGAGATAAAGCAATTGCAACCACAAAAAATGGGGAAGTTATAACTGTTCCAATTTTTGGCCACTGGATGGCAAAGTGGGGTATTGTGCTGACAAAAAGCGCCGCAGCAGGAGTAGGAACTCCAATAAATCGGTCTGTCTGTCGAGTATCTAAATTGAATTTAGCCAATCTCAATGCTGAAAATAATGGTAGGATTAAAGTACAATAGGGTAACCATTCAATCTGAGAATTGGTTTTTGCCATAGCAAACAAAATAATACCTGGAAGTACTCCAAACGATACTAAATCCGCTAAAGAATCCAGTTGCTTTCCCAATTCACCTTGAACTTTTAATATTCTCGCAGCAAACCCATCGACAAAATCTAAGAATGCTGAAATTAAAATAAACCAGGCTCCTGAGATGATATTTCCATCAAGAACCCAAATAATTCCAATTATTCCTGAAAGTAAATTCAGTAAAGTAATGGAATTGGGAATATGTGATTTGATTTTCAAGATCTTGCTCTTTGACCCACAAATGGGTTGTGTATTTTTTCGAAACCTATGGTTGTTTTTGGTCCGTGTCCTGGGTAAGCTACAGTCTCTTCAGGTAGCGAAAACAATTCAGATTTAATTTTGGCAAATAAAAGGTTTTGATTCCCTCCAGGAAGATCAGTTCTTCCAATGCTACCTTTAAAAATGGTGTCCCCTGAGATTAATTTTTTAGATCCTTCATGATAAAAAACCACATGCCCTGGGGCATGCCCCGGGACATAAATAATTTTTAAAGATTCGTTTCCCACTTTTATACTTTCTCCTTCCTTTAGATAATCGTCAGGTTCAGCACCTTCATACATTTTGAAACCATAATTAGGAGCGTATGCCTCTACAGATTTTAATACAGGTAAGTCTTCTTTATGAATCAATAAAGGAATTCCGAAAGTCCTCTTTGCCCAAGCATTTCCTAAAACATGGTCAATATGACAATGCGTGTTAAGCAGTTGAGTCAATTTGATATTGTTTTCTATAATAAAATTTTTGAGTTCCTGTCTTTCAGATTCTTCATAACATCCAGGGTCAATTAAAGCTCCCTCTCCCGTTTCATCATAAAGGAGGTAAGTATTTTCTTGAAAGGGGTTAAAAGTAAAAGTCTTTATATTAAGCATAGGAAATGTCAGTTCGAAGCCAACAAAATAAAGAATTATACCTTTAATTTGAGACATGGAAATTGATTTTTTGCTAATCGGTCAAGGTATTGCTGGAACAGCACTTGGTTATCGCTTAAAGCATGCTGGGAAAACTATCAGAATAATTGATCAACCTTCAGGAAATCAATCAAGTAGGATTGCAGCAGGATTATTTAATCCAATAACAGGAAGAAAAATGGTAAAAACTTGGTTTGCCGATTTTCTATTTCCAGAAATAAGTCCATTCTATAAAGAATTAGAAAAGCTTACAGGGAAATCCTTTTTACACGAAAAACCTATTTATAGACCATTTCTCACAATTGAAGAACAAAATGAGTGGATGGGAAATAGTGCAGAAGAGGGATTTCAATTGTATCTCGATTCGATTTTCACTGATAGTCAAAACAAAAATTTACGAGATTCTTTTGGAGGAGTTATGTTAAAGAAGTCAGGATGGCTCGACATTAATATCTTTCTTGATTCCATGCAAGAGTATTTTTCTAAGGAATTGATACAGGAATATTTTTCAGAAATGGAATTGAAAAGAGAAGATGAATTTTGGGTTTACAAAGGAATCAGAGCGAGATCTTTGATTTATTGCAATGGTTTAGGTGCCATGGAATCATCCTTCTTTGGAAGTTTACCTTTTGCTCCGGTCAAAGGTGAAATTTTGGAATTAAAACAAGATTTTTGTCCTGACTATATTGTAAATAGAGGTGTATTTCGAGTTCATTTAGGGAATGGAATCCATCGCGTGGGATCTACTTATTCTAAGCATGACTTGGAAGTGGGAGCAACAGATGAAGCTAAAAATGAGATTTTGTCAAAATTAAATTCTTTAGTTGATTTACCAGTAAATGAAATTATATCTCATAAAACTGGGATTAGACCAGCGACAAGAGATAGAAAACCATTTTTGGGTAAACATCCTAAGGCTAAGAGCGTTTACATATTCGATGGTTTTGGAGCAAAAGGCGTTTCTTTGGTTCCATATTTCAGTAAAATGATGTGTGACTATTTAATTGGAGGCACATCCATAAGCAAAGAAGTAGACATAGCACGGTATTTTAATTATATTTAAAAACATCTTTCAGTAAAAAGAATGCGATATCACCTGTTCCGAATATTGATTTTTGCTGGTTTATGGTTGAATTCATTTTTAGTTCTAGGTCAATTTGATCAAGACAGATTCGGTAAAAACAGAGTTCAGCACCAGCAATTTGAATGGTATTATTTTACCTCAAACAATTTTGAGGTGTACTATTATGATCGTGGTGGTGCCAATGCTAAAATGGCCATTGAATTTTTAGAGTCAGAGTTTAATCGGCTGACTCAAATGATCGGTTATGTAGCCTATACTAAACCCAAAATCTATATTTATAATTCTCCTGAGGAATTGCTACAGAGCAATCTTAATTTGAATAAGAAAGAGCTCTATGAAGAAGGTCAGACCGATTTTAACAGATTAATAGCAGAGGTTTCTTACAAAGGCGAAGTAGATAAATTTAAAAGAGATTTACTCTATGCCACCTCCAAAGTAATCATCCAAGAGATGTTGTATGGCTCTTCTGTTGCAGATGCTTTTCAGTCCAACTTAGTAAATGCTTTTCCAGAATGGTATGTGGATGGAATCGCATTATATCTCGCCTCTGGATGGAGTTTAGAAATGGATGATTTTGTTAGACATTATCTAAAAGAGGAAGAGAATCCAAAAATATTAAAGCTTAAGGAAAGAGAAGCTGCCTTAGTGGGACAATCTGTATGGAATTATATCGCAGAGCGATATGGAAGAAGGTATATCTCAAGTATTTTAAACCTCTCTAGAATCAACCGTAATGAAGAAAACAGTATTGCTAATACCGTTGGCCTTAATTACGAAACTTTTAAAACCGAATGGAGAAAATATTATACAACAATTAATG
Organism: Algoriphagus sp.; assembly: GCF_024642405.1. Classification (GTDB taxonomy): domain Bacteria; phylum Bacteroidota; class Bacteroidia; order Cytophagales; family Cyclobacteriaceae; genus Algoriphagus. The sequence continues at coordinate 5,578 of NZ_JAHEBC010000011.1, forward strand.
AGCAAGTACATTCAAATTTTAAAGATGTCAGTAGGTCGAATGAAATAGTATCAACTTCTCCGCGGGTTATCGGAAAGATAAATGATATTAAATTCAGTCCTGACGGCTTGAATGTAGCTTATGTAATTAATAATGGAGGAAAATATAAGGTTCAGGTGAGAGAAATAAGTTCTGGAACTGAACGAACTGTTTTGCAAGGTGGTGCGGTTTATCAGGACCAGCAACCAAATTTTTCGAGTCCGGTAATTGCTTGGAGGGATTCAGCAAACTTAGCTATTGCATCATTTAAAAGAGGGTTCACCACTTTGAGACTTAGATCAATAGATGGAACTAGTCAAGACAAAATCTTTTTGAGAAATATCACCCAAATTTTGAGTCTTGACTTTAATGAATCAGGTAGGAATATGGTTCTGTCTGCAATATCAAATGGTAAATCTGATATTTATACATTAAACACAAGAGGGCAGGGGAAGAGGTTAACAAATGATGTGTTTGATGATTTGACTCCAATGTTTTTAAATGATTCTACTATCATTTATTCGACAAATTTTACCGAATTGTCAGATTCTGTGGATGTAAAAGATTTAGAATTGAGTAGTCTTCCTGATGCCTACAATCTTTACATAATGGAGGTTGGAGATACAATTGTAACAAGAAAATTAACCAATACTGATAGTAAGAATATTCTACCTAGAAAATTGAATGGGAATAATTTGGTATACCTAAGTGATCTAAGTGGTATTTACAATTTGATGAGAATGAGTATCGGTTCCCAAATTTCAAATCAGATTTCAGGAAATGACAAGAGTATTGAAGTATTCGATGTAAGTAGTAGAATGAATAAAATTGCTTACGCTTTCAGAGATGGAAGAGAGTCGTTTCTTAAAATAGAAAATTATTCCAGTGCTGATCAATTTACCCCTAGCACCCCTAGGGTTCAATTACAACAAGCTAAATCTTTGAACGAAAGGATTGCTGCTAGAAGGTTATTGGAAGAGAAAGAAAATCCAAGTACAAATGCTATTCAGGATTTACAAAAGCAAGATACTGTGGTTGTTAAGATGGATACCACTAACAAAAATACTGTTACTTCTATTAATCTTGATCGATTGAGATTTGAACCGAAAAATGGCATTGATACTGATAATTATACTTTTGATTCATTACCTAATCCTATCCTTGAGCGTGAGAATACCTCAGGTCAAGGAAATAAAATTAATTTACTGGATAACTTCAGGAAACAGAGTCTTCAAAAACGTGTTTCTGGACCAAGAAGAATGGATCCGCTGTTTTTAACAAATAGCATTAACACAAGATTTGTCGTCGATCCTTTACGAGGTTTTGGATTTAGTTTGACAGGTCATATGACAGACTTGCTAGATAATCATTCTTTTTATGGTGGGGTAATGACTACTTTAGATTTTAGATCAGGTGGTGATTTATTCTTTGAATATGAATATCTCAAAAGTAGAATTGATTTTAGAGCAAGGCTGGATCGGAGAACTATCAGGATCGAAGAAGATATTACTTTCCAAAAATATGTATTGACTAAAGTTGAGGCTGGATTCTCATATCCATTTAATATTAATGCCAGATTTACTTTAGCCCCTTTCGTTGCCAAAACACAATACTTCAATTTGAATTCTGATTCTTTGATCCTAGGTCAAAACCCTGAGCAAAATCGGTTTGATGTCAATTATTTTGGAGGTAGAGCAGAATTTGTTTTGGACAAAACGGAGGCGATTGGACTTTATTCTCAATCAGGCTTTAAGGGAAAGATAGGATATATGCAATATCAGTCCTTCAATAACTCTTCCCGTTCTTTTGGAAACATGTATCTGGATTTAAGGAATTATCAGAAAATCCATAAAAATATTATTCTTGCTTCCAAACTTTATGCAGGGTCATATGTTGGCAATAACCCACAAACTTATATAGTGGGAGGTATGGATAATTGGCTATTCAACGAGTTTTATAGACCTCCTTCCAACAGACCAGAGGCCTCACCGATCCGGAATCCAAATGGAGTAGAGAATTCCAATATCTTGTTTGCAGATTTTGTTGATTTAAGAGGATATGATTACGATGAAATCAGGGGTAGAAATGTAATTTCATTCACCACAGAATTGAGAATTCCAATATTCTCTTATTTAACAAGGGGAAATATTACATCAAATTTTATTAGAAATTTCCAATTGGTAGGTTTCTATGATATAGCTTCAGCTTGGAATGATTCGGCCCCTTGGGAAAAAGTAAATGACCAAAATACTGAAATAATAAATACTGAAGGGTCACCATTTACCATCGTTCTAAATAATTTCAATAATCCTTGGCTTCAAAGTTATGGGGCAGGCCTAAGAACTGTATTGTTAAACTACTATGTGAAATTCGATGTGGCTCAGCCAGTTCGAAATTATAAAAACGAAGATCTCAAGTTCTATGTAACTTTGGGCATCAATTTCTAATATTCAAAACTAATTATGATCAAATCGATGACCGGCTTTGGAAATGCCGGATTCGAGAATGAGCAGATGATGATCCATGTGGAAGTCAAATCTCTCAACTCAAAATTTTTGGACCTTTCCATTCGTAGTCCAAGACAATTTTCAGACAAGGAACACGAAATCAGGAATGTGGTACAAGGTGTTTTGGATCGAGGAAAAGTAAGTGTTTCTATAGAGTTTTTGTCGAAAAGCTCGAAGGATTTGCCCGTGTCAATTAATGAGGAACTTTTTGAAACTTTTTATAAAAAGTTTAAAGAAATGGCTCAATCTGTCGGAGATGATTCCAATGATATTTTCAAATTAGCGCTTCAGGCTCCAAATGTGATTAATAATGTCACTTCTGAAGAAAAGGATGAGGAACAAGAATGGGGAATGATCAAAAAAGTATTGTCGGAGGCCTTAGGTAATTGCAATAAGTTCCGAGTTGATGAAGGAGCTTCTTTAGAGGAAAAATTAAAAAGCAATATTGAAACTATCGCAGAAGGACTTTCAGATATAGTCAAAGAAGAAGGACAAAGAAAGGACAGGATTAAGCAAAAAATTAGAAATCATTTCAGTGAGTGGCTTGATGAAAATTCATTTGATGCGAATAGGTTTGAACAAGAATTGATTTATTATTTCGAAAAGTTGGACATTACTGAAGAGTTGGTAAGACTAGATACGCATTTGAAATACTTTTCTAAAATCATGGAGGAAGATAAAAACCAAGGAAAAAAACTTGGGTTTATCAGTCAGGAGATTGGTAGAGAGATCAATACTATTGGATCAAAAGCCAATGATGCCGGAATCCAGAAATATGTCATATTGATGAAAGATGAACTTGAAAAAATCAAAGAGCAATCCATGAATGTACTTTAAAAAGAGAGGCCTCTAAGCCTCTCTTTTTTTTATTGCATATTTTTTCGAATAACTTTTCCATTAGCTATTCCTGTAGTTTTTCCATTTTTCACGACGACTTTTCCATTGACAATAACATATTCAACTCCTTCAGGATATTGATGTGGATCTGTAAATGTAGATTTATCAATAATGGTTTCTGGATTAAATATGGTGATATCAGCATAAAACCCTTCTTTTAATAAACCTCTGTCTTTAAGCCCCAATCTTTTTGCAGACAGACCAGTCATTTTATGAATTGCTTCTGGAAGTGATAATATTTGCTTTTCCCTTACGTAGTAGCCCAAGACGCGAGGAAATGTACCATAAGCCCTAGGATGCGGGTGTCCATCACCAGGAGAAGAAAGCCTTCCATCCGAGCCAATCATAGTCATTGGGTGCTTCATGATATTTTCTACATCTTTTTCATCCATGGCATGATATATAGTGCCGGTTCCACCGTTAAGTTGAGCTTGAATTACGAGTTCTGCTCCATTTTCAATGGTTGATTCCATTCCTTCCATTTCCAGCCAATCCTGCAAGGTTTGTCCCTCTAATTCTTTTTTCCAACTCACTCTTGAAAATTGTATTCTCCTTAAATCACTTCCACCACGATCATTTAGAATATTGAAGATTATACCTGATTTAATACTGTCTTTCAATTCGGGGTCTTTTACTCTTTCTGCAAATCCATTTCCCTCTAAGGCCCAACTCGGAATCAAAACGCTGATTCCCGTATGGCTTGCGGCATAAGGATATTGATCCATCATGATATCAAGTCCGATATTTCTTGCTGAATCTACCATTGCTAAGGTTTTGGAACTCTTTCCCCACATCTTTACCCCAATTGCTTTATGATGTGTTAAAACAACCGGAATTGAAGCCTGCTTTGAAATGGATATTGCTTCTTGAACGGCTTCAAGTAATCCTAACCCTTCCTCTCTAAGATGAGAGGTGTAAATTCCTCCTTTGTTACTGGCTTCTTTTGATAATTCTATAACCTCATCTACTTCCGAAAATGTACCTGGTAAATATTTAAGTCCTGTAGATATACCAAATGCCCCTTCATCCATACCTATTTTGACGTAAGATTTCATCATTGACAATTCTTCTTCCGAAGGTCTACGATCCTCCATCCCCATTACTTCTTTTCTAATGGTATTATGACCGATTAAATAACCTACATTAGGTCCAAGCATCATGTTATCAAGGCTATCCAAATAACTTCCAAAAGGCCAAGGTCCTCCTCCATCGGGACCTCCCAAAGCAAAAGTAACTCCTTGTCTTAATAAGCTTTCTGCCATAGGTAAATCCATCAAAGGTTCTAAATGAGTATGCATATCAATGAAACCTGGAGATACAGCCAATCCACTAGCATCGATTATCTGAGCCCCTTCTGACTCGCTTATTTTACCAATTTTGATAATTTTATCATCGAGGATTCCAATGTCTCCTTCATAAGGCTTTACACCTTCTCCATTATATATTTTTCCCTTTGTAATAACCAAGTCAAACTTTTTGGACTTTGGTGAGCATGAAAAGAGTATTGCCAAAGCAAAAAAGACTAGAAATCTATTCATGAATAAATGAGGTTAACGTTTAGAATAATCTCTTTGAATTTATGTATAAAAAAAGAAAGCCTATACTATTGATATAAGCTTTCCTGATTTTAAAAAAATTAGTTTAATCTGAATTTAATAGGTATAGTCATTCTTGACCTAACAGCCTTCCCATTTACTCTTCCGGGATTCCAGTTTGGAGAATTCTTTATTACATCTAAAGCTACTTCATCACAACCACCTCCAACTGTTCGGATTACCTCAACATCCTGAATACTACCATCAGTGTTGACAACAAAACGCACGATGGCGGTACCTTCTATCCCCATTCGTCTAGCTTGCGTAGGGTATTTAAGATGATCTTTTAGATATAAATACCATTTTTCCATACCGCCAATAAAGGAAGCTTGAACCTCAACAAATTCCTTTATTTCATCAGGATCTTCAATTATAGGAGGGCCAGTGGGAGCAACTTCTACAGGGATTGGATCTTGATCTACATTGAAATCAATAATTGCGTCTATTTTATCTACAATTACCTCGTCTGGAATCAATTCAATTTCTGGCTGCTGCAAAACTGGTGGAGGGGAGGGAGGCTCTTGAATAGTATTGGGTATATCTAAAATATCCCAGGTATTTTCCTCATTGGAGATGGTTTTTATTTGATAATCTTCGTAAGCCTTCCATTCAAAGGCCACCAAAACTGCTCCAACACTGAGCATTAATCCTAGATTAAAAATCATACCGGACAATTTACCGATGTCTGATCTTGGGTTCTTTTTGTTTTCCATGGGTTTTGTTTGTTTAGGTAAAAATTATACCTAAGAAGATAACTTCTTCATAAACAAGAACCTAGATGGCTAACAAATTTTAACTAAATAAAAAGTTGAGGATATAAGGACAAAAAAAAGACCCGATTGCTCGGGTCTAATATTTTAGCTCAGTTTAAATCTGATTGGAAGTCTCATTCTAGTACGAACTGGTCTACCTCTTTGCTTACCTGGTTCCCATTTAGGAGCCGCAGATACAACTCTGATAGCTTCTTCATCGCAGCCACCGCCAATACCTCTCAAAACATCAACGTCTTGAATAGATCCATCAGTGTTCACAACGAAAACAACGATTACAGTTCCTTCTATACCCATACGTCTTGCTTGAGTAGGGTATTTCAAGTTTTTACTTAAATATTGATTCCAACCTGACATTCCACCTGGAGGATTTGGTTGAGTTTCCACAACGTCAAAGATTTCATCAGCCTTTTCCTCTACAGGAGCTTCAGCAATAACAACTTCTTTGATTACAGTTTCTTCCTTAACATCCACGTCAAAGTTTACTTCGATTTTTTCTTCGATTTCTACTTCATCCGGGATTTCCTCGATGATAGGCTGCTCAACTGGCGGTGGTGGTGGTGGTGGCTGCTCTGTAATTGGAATATCAATTAGCTCTTCGAAATTGTCAGTCACCTGGCCAAGGTCCTTAAGAGCACCGTCGTCAAATGACTTCCATTCAAATGCAGCAAGAGTAGCGCCTACAGCCACTGCCAAACCAAGATTCAGGAACATGCCTGACTTTCTGGTAAGATCAGCTTTAGGAGTCTTTTTTGCTTCCATGGTGAATTGGTTTATACAGGTTAATTTTTTTCTAAATTAGAATAACAAGTCTAAGAATTTAGGACGATTATTCCAAGGTATTTTTTGTGACTGGTAACTTAAAATATGCAAAGAATCCTGCGATTCCACCTATTTCATTAACTACCATGTCTAAGTAATCAAACGTTCTAAATGGTATGAATTGTTGCATGGACTCTAGAATAATTCCTGCTAAAATACCGAAAATCAAGAAGTTAGTCAATAACCTTTTACTAAATTCTCCTTTTTCTTCAGGTTTTATTCCTACCCCACACCAAAGATAACTTAAAATACTGAAGCATATAAAGTGGATGAATTTATCTTGAAAAGAAAAAACATCTACCTCTGGTAAACTATCTCCTGGGGTTAAAATCGCTACAGATACAATTAAAAGCCAGGCAACACTTAAGTATAATCTCAAATCTCAGGATTTTAGGCGCCAACTAATTCTGCATATTCTTCTGCAGATAATAGGCCTGATGCATCCCCAGAAATTTTTACTTTTACCATCCACCCATCACCATAAGGATCAGAATTTACTAGTTCTGGTTCATCAGCAAGTTTTTCATTTAATTCAGTCACTTCTCCAGAAATTGGCATGAATAAATCAGATACTGTTTTCACAGCCTCCACAGTTCCAAAAACTTCTTCGGCATCCAAGGTCTCACCAACTGTTTCAACTTCCACATATACAATATCACCAAGTTCTGATTGTGCGAAATCAGTTACTCCGATGGTTGCTATATCATCTTCAATTCTAACCCATTCATGGTCTTTTGTGTACTTTAATTCTTGTGGAATATTCATATTTGATTTTTTTGATTTTGAGTATCAAAAGTAAAAGAAACAAGCTAAATAAAATCTATTGAGACAAATTAAATCTTAATTGACCTCCAAATGCTGTGGATGATCTTCTATAAGCTGTAGTAACTCTCGGATCGTTAATTGTTCTATCAAAATAAAGAGTAATACTAAGATTTTGATTAATTAAATAACCAACAGTTGGCCTGATCTGAATATTTAAATTTCCATTTGTAATTGTACTTCCCTCTTCTATTTTTCTTTGGACTTGCCTTGTATCCACTACCTTGGTATCTAATCTGAAAGTCAGGTCATTTTTAAGTACTTTTTGTTGACCTCTGATTTTAAAAGGAATTTTAACTCCAGCTTTTGTATAACCAATATTTATCCCAAAATCATTACTTCTTTGTTCAGTTACTTGCGAGTTTGAAAAATTCAACCCAAGATTCCGCTCTTTATTATACTGAATAGCAATATTTAACCGGTCTTTTGTCAATAAATCCACTCCGATTAATGGAGAAAACCTTTCTGTCAAAACAACCTGATTTAAGACATAGATTGGGATGAATTGGCCATCATCATTTGTAATGTTTGGAGTTGGAATTCTTTGCAAATTATTATAAAGCTCTAATCCTTGCTGATATTGAAGTGAATTTGAGAAGTTACTGGCATCGTATGTGGATGTATAACCATGTAAGATGTTAATACTGCTAAACAATTCACTCAAACCTTTTAATCTGGAAAGTCCCCGGTATTCTATTCTCCAATTAGGAAGGGGCGTTTTTGGGAATGGATTTAATTTTGTTTCAGAAGGATCTTTACCTCTATATGCTGCCAAAAATGATGGGATTAATACGTCTTGCCCGTTAATTGAGTACTCACCCCTCGAAGGATTATCGGAATCCAATCTACTTTTTATAATTGATCTATTATTTTCGAAATCAGCAAATAAAGGAGAATTGTTTTCCATATCATCCATTGCAAATGATGTACCGATCATGATGGTTGTTATACTATAAGCTCCAAGTCTATTTGGACTGATAGAAGTGTATTCCCCAGGATTATCTATGGAAGTTCTGAAAATTTCCTGGTAGTCTCCAGTTTCACGTTTAGTGGCATTAAGGGTAATTCTGAAATCAGGGAAAGGTTCAATTAAACTTCCTAACCTCAAATTCATAGCTCTATTTTGGGTGAAAGGTTGGGTGAGTTCTGAACTTGGAGCCATAAAACCACTATTGGCAAGGTTATATCGGATCATGGGATCTTGGCTACCAAAAAGAAATGCCAGACCAGGATTTTCAAATGCTCTGTCCATTCCCAATAAGCCAGTATTTGGTAAATAACCAGGTAAGAATGTTCCTTCTACTAAACCATAATTAAAGGTTATTTCTTTTACCATCATCAACATTTTAAAAAGCTTATTGCTGAATGGCGTACCTATTGTGTCCTCAGGAGTCAAGCTTTCACGACCGGGAATCGAAGGTCTTTTTGGAGCATTTAAAGCAGCTAGTTTTTTATTCTTATTATAAAGTTTGATCAAATCTAGCTTCCCCGTAATTGATTGATCTCTCGTATTTTGGATTACATTTCCAAGCGTGTCTTTCTGCCCGATTGCTCCAGTTTGCCAGGTATAACTAGCCCCATATTTATAATCTGCTCTAATCCAGTCAGTAATTGGGGATTTGTCAAAAGGAATAGTGTAATTCAGGTTAATAGAATGATTGTAATTGGTTTTTCGACCAAATCGCCAAAAGTTACTTTTAACTGAATCTTGTTTTGCCTCTGAATCTAAATCTCCTTCTGGCTCATCTATTACAGCCATTATTCTTGAGGAGTAATCAACTCTTAAGTTTCTGGTTAGATCCCAATTTACCGCGTAAGATCGGTTCATAAAATAGCTTTTCTGGAAGAGTGGATCCACACCTGAAGTGCTAAGTTGATCGTTTCGATATTGAGACCGAAGGAACCTTCTATCAATATCCACCCTTGCCAAAACTAGGGTAGGGGCAAGATTTAGATTAAAATCTTTAATCAGTCTTAGATGAGGTGAATCCAGCCATTTACTATTTTTAAAGGGTTCTATAGATAATGGTTCTGGCTGAAAACTATAAGTTATATTTCCTTTGTAGGTCTTAAAATTATAATCCTGAATTTGGGCATTTGTCTGTTTAACAGTTCCGTAAGCATAAGAAAAAGATAAATTACTTAAATCATAAAATCTACTTTTTGCATCAGGATTAGTTTTTAATTTTCTGACATTATTGAAACTTATATTTTTCCGATTCAACTGATCTAGTGCAATATTTCGGTAGGCATCTCTTTGAGCATTTGTTTCAAATTTTCCTAAAGCAACTTCAAAGGGGACGTCAGGATTTAGAGGGTCATATTCAGGTCTTGTTGAAGAATTTTCAATGCTAAAATACATGGGGATACTAACTCCTAACTGAGCAGGCAAAAGTTTATGCACATCTACATTAGTAGAAATGTCATATTGGGTGGTTGATTGACGAGCTCTTTCCGAAAGTCTGGTTTCCAAACCTCCAAAACCGATTGAATTGTGTCTAATAGAGGCAGAAACTACCGCCACGTCTGCAATTTTAGCATTTAATAAGGCATTTGCAGCCCAGCCATTTGATTTGGTAAATCCAGTAACTCGTAGCTCATTTGCCCAAATACAAATGCTTTTGCTAGAACCACCAGTATCTCCGGGGTTCCTCGCGCCAATCATCATCCCTTGGATAAGACTCAGCTCAGGTCTACCTACCACGGTAACTTTATATTGCCTGATTTGCTGAGAAAAGGGAAGGTTTAGAGGAACTTGATTATTGTCTCTTTCCACTTTTACCCCCACGATTTCCTGAATGGCAATATCGATTTCATTTTCGAGTGGCCAAATTTGTCTTGGATCTCTAGTCCCTTTTGGAGTGATGATTAGAGGGACTTCGATCTCATAATAATTGTCCGTATAATCTGTACCCATTCTTAAAAAAGCTGTGATTTCTCCGTCCATTGCATCCTCCGAATCGGCATGAAGGAACATTTTGATTCTTTCAAACTGAACCAAATCCTGGGTGATATTTCTGAAAACACCTCTGGCATCATGGGGGGCTAGATCTTCTACACAGATTCGAAGCGATTGTTCATTTAGCCTTCTTTCGACGGTGGAAGTATTATCTCGGTCCCTGTTAATGCCTGGAGGTAAAACATATGGACTTTGAGTCGCACTTCCCTGACTATTTTGTTCTATTCCAACTACATCAACTTTTACATTTGATACATCTGGTTCTGGAATTTCGAAAAGGCCTCTATCAAAAAGTGATTCCTGAAAAACTCGCCACTGGCTGCCAATCATTCTGAAGTTCGCCATCCTCAAGACAACCGGCTGCTCGAAATCAGTCAGATACGTTCTCATCCACCTGATAGATTTAAATCCAGTAATATCACCTTGAACTCGATCAGGCTGTCTCACAGGAATTCTAAACAGATACCAATCAACACTCTCGCCGGCTTCATTATGAGTTACTTTATCTACGATATAGTTTTGACCTACTATTAAATTCCCAGGTTCTAAATCAATTTGATATTCGTAATAATTTTCCAGCTCATTGATAGTATTATCTGTATTAAGATCCTCATTATCAGGATTATTTGAACCAGAAGGAGTGTAAGGTAGGTTTTGGTTAGCAGTAACGGGAGTATTTCTCTCCATTCCGTTAAATTTTTTGTACCGCTCAAGAATTTTAGCATTTTGCTGATCGAAATTCTCATCTAAATAATATTGGAAAAAGTCAGCGGATACATCTTGGTTGATTCTATTTCTTGCTTCTGGAGATACGTTTAATCTGTTCAAAAACCTAGACTCAAAAAACTGAGGTTCAAGTTCATTTCTCAATCCGTCTAACCCAACATCCTGATTTTCTCTAGAGGATTCTGAATTGTCAAATGCAGGCAAAAGATATTGTTCTCTAGTGATTCTACCCCATTCGTTAGTAGATGTCTCACCAGGATCACCATCTGCCGGAAGGCCATTCTCAAAAGCATGTCTACCATCTTTCATGACGTCTTCAGAAATATCACCTAGGTTTAGAAATAGCTTACCTCCTGTGGTATTGTTTTCATTAAAAATCCCATCAAGTACTCTTCCGTTTTCCCCTTCGATAAAAGGATCTAAGAGCCAGAATTCTATATATTCTATATTTGTTCGGTCAAAATCAACTTCTGTTGTAATAGCTCTTGTTACACCACCGTAATTCAGCCTTGGGTTTGGTAAAAGGCCATCGAATGTAAGGTTGGTATTGTAATTATACATACCTCTTTCACTTGGGAAATAAGCCAGTTCGAATAATGGTTCAGGTGTAATTATTACCGTTCGATCTTGTTGAGGAAAAATTTCTTGGGGTACAACTCGACGCACATAATGATTTCGTCTATCTTCCCTGGTAATGTTTGAAGGTACGCCGGGGCCACTTTCTCGATAAAAAATATTGTCGATATTATACCAAGCTAATCTTGCTCTTCTGTAAGTAGCACCCAATAAATCTTCTGTTTGATTACTCAAGTCAAATCGATCATCCTCTGTAGCTGGTGTAGAGGCTAACTTCCAATTTTGATTTGCGGCCCCTCCTAAATTAAATGGAGTGACGGCTGCCTCGAAATCATCAATATAAGATGCTTGATCTCCATCTACTTGATTAGAAGTTCCGGGTATCAAATGAGCAAACTCTCCACTCATTTGAATTACAGATGTTTCTTTAGTGTCTGTAAATGGTAGGGCATCAGCCAATTTTGTCAACCATCTTGATTCATCTGCGAAATTTGCATCCAGACCCCAAAGACTATTTCTCAATGTTTCATTTCCAGTGGCTATTCGAGTTACGTTTGGTCTTTCATTCAAGTACAAGAATGTTCCTCCAAGGTTAAATTTATCACTAAACAAGTAATCCAATCTTGTACCCAAAAGACTTCTTGTTTGAAAGGAAACCAAATCGGCTTTTTCGAAACTGACCGAAATCTGTTTACCAGACTGAAGAATGGCATCATTTATAATTACTAACCTTCCAACATTGTAGTCGATAGTAAAATCAACCCCTTCAGTTAACGGAATATTTCCTGCCTGTACTATTACTGATCCTGGTGAAATATTCAATCCGGGTAATTGAATTTCTGAAGCAGAGCCTGCAGTTAACCTTCCTTTAATAAAGTATTTGTTCAAACGGGTCACCAATTCTGCATCAGCCTGAGTCGTTCGATAAAGCGTGTCATAAACGTATTTATCTTTCAGGACTATTTCTCCTGGGAGGAAGTTTTTTTCAAGATTAGAACCAAATGGTTCCAAAACTGGAAATACTAACAGACCTCGATCAGAGAGAATTGTTAAACCTTCTACATAATCAAAGTTCCCATCAGGAGCTGGATCATTTTGTGGATTTAAATTATCTAAGCCAGTTAATCGAATCAAAGGCTTATCTTTCACATTTTCTCCTTCGAGAAGTGATGGGTTATCTAATCCTGTTCGATCATCTCGATAAATAACCTGAAGTTGGAATCCCTCTCTTAATAATTGATTTGCATTAAGATTGTAAACATTTTTCATCATCAGATCCCAAGTAGGAACTCTTGGATTGATTCTGGCAGGGCGTAATAACTTCAGGAAGATCAATTCATCTTCTTGTCGATTTTGATAATCTTCGGTGAGTTCACCCACTTTATAAACTTGACCGTTATATGTGTATTCAAAAGAAACTGCAAGAACTTCATCGTTTTGGAGTTTTCGGAAAAGAGAGAGATAACCTAATTGAGCATTGAAATAAAACTCAGTTGCATTAAGTTTTCTTGAACCGTTAATTTGTTCAAAATCAACCCCTTTTCTAATTCCAAGACTCGATTCCATCGCTCTTGAGCCTGTGTCAAATGGTCTAAAACTTGGATTTTGGGATATATTTCCAAATAGATTATTGGCACCATTTGAAGCTGGGGCTCCTGGTGTTCCTTGTCCTATATTGGGGTTATTAGGGTTTAATAAAACCTGCCCTTCCCCAAGGTCCATGAAAGCAGCGAAATTCCGGAGCGTTTCAGTATTAGAAGCCCGGTTCATGATATAAACCTCAATTCTTGTCACATTTACACCCGATAATACTTGGGGAAGACCTCTTAGCCACCTTTCATAATTATCACGGAAGAAATGTGCTAAAAAGAAATGTCGGTTTTCATCATATTTGGAAGCTTGAATGTCAAAGGAACGTCCCTGGCCGTTGGCATCGATGATTAATTGATCTCTCCTTCCTCTTTGGGTAGAAGCAACCGCTGTAACATTCATTTTACCAAATTGCATCTGGGTTTTAACCCCAAAAAGATTTTGTGCTCCTTGAATTAACCTGTTTTGAACAGGCATACTGACATTTCCGATTTCAATTGATTTAATAATGTCCTCTTCGAATCCATTATATTCTACTTTAAGTTGATTCTGAAAGTCAAATGAATTGTTTGAGTCAAAATTTGCCCCGATTTTCATCTTCTCTCCGAGAGATCCATTGACCGCCATTTGGATTTGTTGGTCAAAATTAAAACCGCCATTTTGTTGTTGACGAATCGGTAAGGTTGGATTATCTATCCTTCTAAAAATTGCACCAAAATCTAGATTTACATATCCTGTGGGGACAATATTTATTTCGCTTCCACCAAAAATCCTATCAAAAGATGGGCTTACAGTCAATGGAGGAATTAGACCTCTACCTTCTACTGCACTTTCTCCATCACCACCTCTTGATCTGCTTCTCCAGTATTCTTGCCGGACCTTATATTCTTGGATTTTGGAAAATTCCTCAAAATCATATTCCTGTTCATTCCCGACTCTTGAACTGTCTAGTTCTTCTACGATGTTGTATCTGAGAGTTGAATCAACCAAAACCTGCACATTTTGATTCGTGAGGGGAGAAGGTAAAAAAGGTGAAATTGGGGTAATAAATGGGTTTCGGAAAGGGTATAGAGGATTTGTCCTCATATTTTGCCAAAGCAAAAATGAAGGTGCCATTCTCCTATTATTTAGAGAATCGATTCGCAATTGGAGGCTATCAGTAACGGTTTGTTGTGCCTGGGAAGTATAAAAGGCAAAAATAAACCCAAACAGAAACAGGTATTTGGGCAAACCACCGAAATACCTCCTCCTGCAAAAAGTCAGTAACTTCCGAAAGTTCAATGCAGCTTCAAATTATGGTGTCTTTAAAGATGCTTTAATTAATTCTTCTAAAGAAATTTCTCTGGTGGTTTTTTTCATTACAGCGGAGATGTTTTTTTCTGCGGCTGCCTTTGGAAAACCGAGAGTTATTAAAGCTTTCAACGCTTCCTCACGGACTTTATTGTCGGATTTTAGGAAACCAAATTGAGTATTCGAAGAGTCAGATCCAGAAGTCTTCCCAACTTTGTCTTTTAATTCCAGAATAATACGCTGGGCAGTTTTGGCCCCTATTCCTTTAACATGCTGGATAGTAGCAACATCTCCAGACAAGATTGCCTGTTCAATCTCCTCCGTACTTAAAGATGATAGAATCATCAGTCCCGTATTTGGGCCGACACCATTGATGGATATTAATAGTAAAAAAAGTCTTTTCTCATCCTCTTCTTTGAATCCATATAGCGTATGCGCATCCTCTTTTATATGAAGAAAGGTGAGGAGCTTGATCAGTTCCTCATCCTTTATTTTACTATATGTCTGGAGTGATGTTTTTACATGGTATCCAATTCCTCCAACATCAATTATGACGTAAGTAGGATCTTTGAATACTAATTTTCCACTTAGATAATCTATCATAAATTCTGAGCAGATTGGGCGTCAACGACAGCTACAGCTACCATGTTAACGATTTCTCTTATTGAACTTCCTAATTGAAGAATATGAACAGGTTTATTCATCCCTAACAAAATAGGGCCTATAGCCTCTGCATTTCCTAGTTCAGCAAGTAATTTATATGCAATATTTCCGGAACTCAAATCAGGGAAAATAAGCGTGTTTGCTCTTTTATTTATCAATTTTGAAAAAGGATACATTTCCTTTTGAATTCCATCATTGAGTGCAACATTTGCTTGCATTTCGCCTTCTATGATCAACTCGGGATATTTTTCTTTTGCCATGGCTGTAGCTTTTGCCATTTTATCAGGAATATCCCCTTTTGCGGATCCGAAATTCGAATATGAAAGTACTGCGATCCGTGGTTCAATATTAAAGAATTTTACAGCTTCAGCCGTTAGTCCAATAATTTCTACTAATTCTTCAGCAGTCGGATTTAGGTTTACAGTTGCATCTGCAAAAAAGTATGGTCCTTTATCTGTATTCATGATATACATACCAGTCACACGTTTTGTTCCTGGTCTTACACCGATTGTGTGCAAGGAAGGCAGTACAGTTTTAGGATAATCTCTGGTAAGTCCGGAAATAAAAGCATCAGCAAGTCCAGTTTCCACCATCATTGCGCCAAAATAGTTACGCTGGGTCACTAATCTTTCAGCATCGCCATAGGTCATACCTTTTCTTTGACGTTTTTTGAAGAGAATCCCCGCAAATTGAGAAAGTTTTTGAGTGTCTTCAAGTGGGTCAATGATCGTTACATTTTGAAGATCCAAAGAGTTTTCCTCAATCAAGGTTAATATTCTTTCTTTATTTCCAAGTAAGATCGGGATGGCTATTTTTTCATCTCTAATAATCTGTGCAGCCTTTAATATTTTTCGATTATCAGCTTCGGCAAATACTACTCGCTTTGGATCTTTCTTCGCCCTAGCAATTACCACAGACATCAATCTTTGATCAATTCCAATTCTTTCCTGTAGTTCAAGTTCATAAGCCTCCCAGTCTAGGATAGGTTTTTTTGCAACTCCAGATTCCATTGCTGCTTTCGCAACTGCAGGTGCAATGGTGGTTATTAATCGTGGGTCTAATGGTTTTGGAATCAAATAGAATCTTCCGAAGCCAAGCTTATCTTCACCATAAGCTTTGTTAACTATGTCAGGAACGGGTTCTTTTGCAAGCTTTGCGATAGCATGAGCCGCAGCAAGTTTCATTTCTTCTGTAATTGCAGTCGCTCTTATATCTAAAGCTCCTCTAAAAATATAAGGAAAGCCTAAAACATTATTAACCTGATTTGGATGATCTGAGCGACCGGTAGCCATAATTAGGTCCTCTCTAGCAGCAATTGCCTGATCATATCCAATTTCTGGGTCCGGATTGGCTAAGGCAAAAACAATTGGGTTTTTTGCCATTAATCTTAATTGATCTTGACTTACGATATTACCTGCGGAAAGTCCTAAAAATACATCTGCTCCAGCTAATGCATCACTAAGCGTATTTAAATCCCGATCAGTACTAAATTCTCTTCTGATATCATCTAAATCTGTTCTGTCGGACCTTAAAATACCGTCTTTGTCACATAAAACAATGTTTTCCTTTTTAATGCCTAATGAAACATAAAATCTTGTACAAGAAATTGCTGCTGCACCGGCACCATTTACCACAAGAGAAATTTCGCTGATATCTTTGTTTACTAATTCTAGAGCATTTAATAACGCTGCCCCTGAGATGATAGCTGTGCCATGCTGATCGTCATGCATGACAGGAATTTTCATTTCTCTTTTTAAAGTCTCTTCAATTTCAAAACATTCTGGTGCTTTGATATCCTCCAGATTAATTCCCCCGAAAGTAGGTTCGAGAGATTTAATAATCTGAATCAGCTTTTTCGGATCCTTTTCATTGATCTCAATATCAAAAACATCAATACCTGCAAATTTCTTAAAAAGCACACCTTTTCCTTCCATGACGGGTTTTGAAGCCTCTGGACCTATGTCACCTAGTCCTAAAACGGCAGTTCCATTGGAAATTACTCCGACAAGATTACCCTTTGCTGTGTATTTATAAACATTTTCTACATCAGCTGATATTTCTTTACAGGGCTCAGCGACACCTGGGGAATAGGCTAATGCCAAATCCATTTGACTTGAAAGAGGCTTGGTTGGAATCACCTCAATTTTCCCGGGTGTTCCTTGCGTATGATAATTGAGTGCGTCCTCTTTACGAATTTTAATTGCCATAAAAGCTTTAAGTTAGTTTGGGTCAGGACCCCTGCTCTTCCGTCCAACTAACATCAGTATTTAAAAGTATGGTTTCTATTTCTCGAAGAGCATCTCTATGAACTTCGTTTGGATAGAAAACAAAACCTTCCAAATAATACAATTTACCTTTCTTTTCATCGACCATGATGTACCCTAAATAGGTTCCTCCCATGCTCAAATTGTTAGTTTTCCAGGAGCCCCTAATTTCTGTTGTAAAATTATCATTTATCACCATGTTTCGGAAAGCTGGAGGGATTTGTTTTTCCGAAACCATAAAAGAAGTTGGGTCATCAGGATCCCCAAAAATCTCTTGTCGTGTAATCTCATCTCTAAGCTTTACGATGTTTTCAGGGAAAGTTTGCTCCTCGCTGGTATAATTTGTTTCATAAAAAAATAGGCTTATATCCGCTCTATTTGCAGTGGGAGTGGGTTGTCTTAGCCAAACAAATCCTGGCTTACTTTTAGCTACTTGATAAGAGGCTGGTACGTTTACATCAATTCCCAGGTTCTTTTTAGTTTCTGCTGAAGCAGCACTATTTTTTCTGGCGAGAATTATTTTCTCCAATCTTCCTCGCTCTCTAACTTCAAAAAGATTAATTAATCTAGCTTTGTTCTTCCTTAGGTTGGCAACAAGTTGCTCTTCATTATTTCCAAAAAGATATAGGACTTCTTGTCCAATCGCATATTCATCTTCCATTCGCAATGTGTAAAGAGACGGGTCTGCTTGGGCCTTTTCTTTTGATTCTTTAGAAAACTGTGAATTTATAACCTGGCTTGCAGCTCCTTTATCGTCAAAAGTTGTGACATAAATTAGATTTGTTGACATTTTGAGCATACGAGTCATTGCCCTGGGGTCTACTCGATTTACTTTGAATCTTGATTCAGAACGAATCATTCCCGGTAGATCCGCCTCAAATATGTCTTTCAATTCATCACCTACAGGTCCAGCCCATTTTGCTGAGTCTATCACTAAAATAATTTCACCGATAGTTCCCCTTGCTTTCGGTTTAGAACTATCTGGTCGATTTGGATCATTCTCACAAGCCGTGAGGAAAAAACCAAGACTACTTAATAAGAAAATATATTTTAGAGCTCTCATATTCTTATGAAATTTTTTATGTGATTCACTTGTCAAACCTAAAAATAAGGATTCTGGTTTACTTAAAAATTTAAAAGGAGTTAAAATTCCAATCCTAAAAAAATCAATACAAACCGAGGATTTATCCGATAATAAGCCTTTGACCGGGTTTAATATTGTTGCTGTTTAAGTTGTTTAATCTTTTTATCTGTTCAATAGTAAGACCGGCATGCTTCTTAGAAATAATCCACAATGAATCTCCAGGCTGTACGATGTATAACAATTGCCCGGATGAATTTGTCCTTGTCTCAGCTATTGTCTGAGTACTTCCAGAATAGATTGTCAAGTTTTGACCTACCCGGATTAAGTTAGAGTAAAGATTATTCCAAGATTTTAATTGCGTTACAGTCACCCCATGTACAGAAGCTATTTTACCCAAAACATCTCCAGATCTTACTTTGTAGGTGATTGCGTTTAATTGCAAATCCTCATCTTGACCTTCGACAGGTTCTAAAACTAGTTTACCATTATCCGTGAGAAATGTAGTAGGAGAATTATTTAAAGAATCACTTAACCAAGCTAAATTCTGTTTTACATAGGAGGCTTTTGATTTTGGGATATTTAGGGCAATACTTTTATTGCTTTCTGATACTTTACCATTCTTGATGGATGGATTTATGGATTCTAAATCCTTGGTACATAAGTCAGTTAGCTCTGCTAGTTTAGTTAGATTTAAGGCTCTATCAAATCGAATTTTTTCGGAAACTTGATAGTAAGTTGGGTCTTCTAAATTTAAATTATGCTCTTCCAAATGATTTAGAATATAAAGCATTGCTTGTACCTGAGGTACATAGCTTCTAGTTTCTCTTGGGAGATAATTATATATTCCCCAAAAAGTTTTCTTTCCTCCTGATCTTCGAATTGCTTTTCTAACGTTACCTGGTCCGCAATTATAAGCAGCCATAGCTACTTCCCAGTCTCCAAACATACGATAAAGGGATTTCAAATATTTAGCAGCTGCATCGGTAGATTTTTCGGGATCCATTCGATCATCCACCTCACTATTTACATACATGTTATACATTCTCCCTGTAGCTGGCATAAATTGCCATAAGCCAACAGCTCCTACTCGGGACCTGATCTGAGGGTCTAATCCGGATTCAATAATTGAAAGGTATTTTATTTCAACTGGCATTTCATGCTTTTTGAGTGTTTCATCAAAAAGATCAAAAAAGAGATCTTTACGAGCTAAAACCATCCTGGTATAGTCTCTATTTCTTACAGTGAAATACTGAATAAATGAAAAAATCCGGTCGTTTAGCTCAAAAGCTAATTCGGAATCCATTTTGGAAATTCTTTCTTCTACTTCATCATAAGTAAAATCGGGAATATATTCATAATGATAATTAGGAATTACTTCCTCTTCAGAGAAAGGAGTACTAGCAAGAGTCTGGTCATCCTCCTGCGAAAAAGCCTGGGACAAAGGTATCAAACTTGCAAAGATCACGAGTAAGAAAGAAATGTTCCAGATTTTATTCATTGTTAGGTTGCTTTTTTAAGATGTAAATTCACATAGATAATTACTGAATGCGAACAATTCAGCTTCTTTAAATGAGTTACAAATCACCTGTAAACCTATAGGCATTCCGTCTATGTCTTTTCCGTTAGGAATTGATATCGATGGAACTCCTGAGACTGAGGCCTGTACTGTGAACAAATCTTCCAAGTACATTGCAACAGGATCATCGCTATGCTCTCCAAACTTAAACGCTGTAGAAGGCGTAGTTGGCATTATAATATAATCAAAATCATTTAAAAGATTTTCAGTAAAATCTTTTATTAATCTTCTAACCTTTTGAGCTTTGGTAAAATATGCATCATAATAACTTGCACTTAGGACAAAAGTCCCTAGCATTATCCTTCTCTTAACCTCTTCTCCAAAACCCTCACTTCTTGTGAGTTTATACATGGTTTCTAAATTATGAGCATTTGGGCTTCTATACCCATATTTAACACCATCAAAACGTGATAAATTTGATGAAGCCTCTGCAGTAGTAAGAATATAATACGTAGGCAGGATATAATCTAAGAGAGGAAAATCAACTTCCTCAATCTCATGTCCTTCATTTTTAAGTTTTTCTAAAACCGAAAGCGTATTGGTTTTGATTTCAGCTTGTAATGAACCTGACTCGATTGTTTCTTTTAGGTAAGCAACTTTTGCCTTTTTTTCAAAATGAAGAAGTTGGCTAAATGGAAGAACTGGTTTCCTTGAAGAGGTACTGTCAAATTCATCATGCCCGGCCATTATTTCTAATAACAGGGCAGCATCTTCGATATTCCTAGTAAATGTTCCAATTGTATCGAAAGAGGATGCATATGCAATTAAACCCCATCTCGAAATTCTTGAGTAAGTTGGTTTCATGCCAATTACTCCGGTAAATGCAGCAGGTTGTCTTACAGATCCACCTGTATCTGTACCTAAAGAAACGGTACAAAGATTAGCTTGAACAGCAACTGCTGAGCCACCGGAAGATCCTCCAGGTACTCTATTTTCATCTAATGCATTTAATACTTTACCATGAGCGGAATTTTCATTAGAACTGCCCATACCAAATTCATCGCAATTGAGTCTACCAATGATGATAGCATCTTCATCAATCAATCTTTGTATCGCAGTGGTAGTGAATTGGGACTCAAAACCTTCAAGGATTTTTGATGAGGCATTGGATTCATGGTTGGAATAACACAGGACATCTTTAATACCAACTACCATTCCTGCCAGTTTTCCTGCTTTTCCTTCTGAAAGTTTTTGATCGACAAAACCTGCTTGTTCTAAAGCAGATTGCTCATAAACTTCGACGAAGGCGTTTAAATGCGCCTTCGTCTTAATGTTTTGAAGATAATGATTGACGATTTCTCGACAATTAGTTTCCCTTTTTTCGAGCGATTTTTTGATTTCGTCGAATGAAATAAATTTTTCCAAAGCTATTGGCTTAAGGGATTACTTTTTCTTGTCTTTCAGTCCTTCTTCGAGATCGTTCTGAATATCTTTCGTTGCGTCTTTAAATTCTCTGATACCACGGCCTAAACCGCGAGCTAATTCAGGTATTCTTTTAGCACCAAATAAAAGGAGGATAACAAGTATTATCAATACTATAGAACCACCGCCCATATTTTGAATGAAACCCAATGTAGTCATGATGATTTATGTTTAAGGGTAAATGTGTTACAAAGATATAACTGTCATCTGCTTACACAAAGTAAACGGTCTAGAGTTATTCTTTATTTTTAAATATACGATAATTTAAACTATTTGGACGTAATCCAAGTCGCGGGATCCATTACGTTTAATCCTTTCCATGTTTGAAAATGAACTTCAGCTTGACCATCTGGTCCATTAGCGACTTGTCCAATAACGTCTTTTGAACTGACAGTTTGCCCCGATTTTACAGAGATGGTTTTAAGTTTACTATACATGGTATAATATTCACCATGCTTGATAATCACTGTTCCTCCAAAACCAGGCATGGTTGTTATTTTAGTTACTGTTCCATCAAATACGGACCTTATATTTGAATTAGGCTGAGTTCGAATATCAATCCCATCACTATCCATAGTAATTCCTTTTAAGGTAGGATGAGGGTAAGTTCCGAATCCTTGAGCAATAAATCCTGTCTCTACTGGCCATGGAAGCCGGCCTTTATTTCCGGCAAATGAGCTAGAAAGGGCAGCGACTTCTGGTGTCATAGGCATGCTGCTTCCCGCACTTTTGGTCGTATTGCTATTTGATTTTTTAGCAGCTGCTTCAGCAAGTCTGATCTCGTCTTCGATCACTTGCTTTATCATACGGTTAAGCTGATCCTGTTGTTTTTTGGTTTCAGCAATCTGTTTTTGAATATCCTTTTCTTTTTTTGAAAGATTATTCACGATTCCTTGTTGTTCTTTTCTTGCCTGGTCAAGTGCTAATTTTTCCTTCCTCTCCTCTTCAAGAACCTTCTCTTTTTCAACTCTTTTTTCATCCAAAGAAATCTGCTCATCAGCTAATTGTATGCTGACTTTTTCGATTTGTTCCGCTTGCTGTTTTCGATTATCAGTGTATTGTTTCAGGTACTTTAAACGCATGTATAGTTGGTTAAAACTACCTGAACTAAAAACAAAAGAAACTATTGATAATCCTCGGTTTAACTTAGAAGTATTATAGATCATTCTTGCATATTCTGCCTTCAAATCCTTAAGTTCCTGTTCCAGTTTCTTGATTTTGGATTCTGTTTCCTGAATTTCCTGATCCAGTAGTTTTATTTCGCGATCTAAGGTATTAACTAATCTTGATTGGGTTTGTACTTTTCTAATTACAGCATTAAGTTCTCCGATAGAATTCTTTTTTATTGCAGTTGTTTGTCTTAATATTTTATCGAATTCTTTCAGCCGTTCTTGAACCTCAGCTTTTTCTCTTTCTAACTGTTCCCTCGTCTTTTTTGTCTGGGCTGGTAGTTCGGAGATAATTAGGCAAAAGAAAGTAAAAATTATAGATGATATAATTAAGATTTTCCTATTCATTGAATTCAAAATCTGAATGGGAAGGATAAAGGTGCAGAATTAGGGTCAATCGAATTCCACTCAATATTAATAATTGTGTTCTGGCTGCCTTCCGGTAATTGATAAGCTAATTTGTATAAAACCTCAAAAGGAAAAGGTTGCGAATTAACCTCCTGAAAATTAGGGAAACTAGCTAATAAGGAACCCCTGTCGTTGAGAGAGTTGCTGACTAATTCTGAAACTTTTCTAGTACCGACATCCACTTTACTAAAGTATCTTACTTTGTCTCTAACTTGAGTAAGTTCAAAAGCTTTCCCAACTCGAACCAATCTGTCTTTATAATCAAATGGAAGAGGAGGGTTTGCCCAAAGGACATTTTGAAATAAATCAAGAGATAATTTTAATCCATAAATGGTCTCAAATTCCTCAAAAGTAAGATTAACATCTTCCTTACCTATTCTATCTTTGATTTGGATTTTATCTTGGGTTATTAAACCCCGAACAGCTTCCATTCCCAAGCCAGGTGAAATAGTAAACCACAAAATACTGTCTTTTTTTGCCCGTAAATTCAATGAACCACGCGTGACCTTTCCGGACTCTTCTTCTATTACGATTTTAGCTTTCGCGGCTAAAAATCCATAGTCATTATAGATAGGAGAAAAATCCTCCATTTTTCCATTGCTTTGGTACACTACATTTTTTTTAGCGCAGCTTGATAAAAATCCAAAGACTAACAGAATTGAAAATCCTGCAAAAAGCTTATTCATGATATTTTCCTTCTTTAATTTTTTGTGGAAGTTTATCTGATGCCTCAGGGCTATTTTCGGCCTTTTTCCAATAACTGATTGCTTCAGACTTTTCTCCTAAATGGTATAAAATATCTCCGTAATGTTCCAGCATTACGCCGCTTGGCTCAGTTTCATTTTCCAGTGCAAGATCCATGTATTTTTTTGCACCTTCATAATCTCCAGTTTGGAACAGTACCCAAGCATGTGTATCAAGGAAAGTGCCATTATTTGGAAATCTTTTAACAACTTTTTCAGACATGGATTTAGCCTTCTCCAAGTCACGTTTTTCTATCGATAAAAAATAGGCATAGTTATTTAATACTTGCTCATCATTTGGGTTGAGCTTAATCGCCATGTCAAAATTCTCGAACGCTTTATCTTTTTTTCCAAGGTTATAATATGCATTCCCCAGACTTCCATAAATCGCTTGATCAAGACCTAAGTTTTTGCCTGCATTTAATTCCATAGATTTCTCAAGGGAAATAATGGCTAAGGAATCTTTCTTACCTGCATTTTTTATTACACCATCATAAAACCAAAACTCAGGTTTGTCTGGAAATTCATCAACTCCCATAATGGTGAATTTTTCAACCTCAGAAAAATCTGCATTTTCACCAAAGGAGTTTGTAATTACCTGTTCTAATAATTCGGCATTGTTTGGGTTAATTAACAAGGATTCTTTGAAGTAGTCCAAGGCCTCCTCTTTTTTGCCAATTTTTAATCTTCTCTTACCCAAAACAGAAAAAACTGAGGCATCCTGAGGATGACTTTTGAGCATTAAATATTCTAATTCATCCAACAAAGAATCTCTTTCAGAAGTCTGCATTTCATTCATAATAGCCTCAAAGGCTTTTGCTTCCACAATTGGGTCCAAATCAGGATTCGAAAACGCTTTGATTATTGAGCTTTCTGAATCTTTACGATTTCCTTCTTCTTTTAACAATGTGTATGCAGCCATGTGCAGTTCAGGCTGATTTGGAAACTTCTTGATTTCGCTTTGAACCAGATTTAGGGCTTCCTCCAATCGGTTGTTATTATATAGTATTTCCACAAGGTTAATAACATAATCAGGATTACCTGATTTGGCTTCAATCAACCTTTTTCCTTCTTCAATTGCCTTTTCAAGATTATTTTTTCTAAGATAAATTCGTTGTTTTTGATTAGTGATGGGTTCCATTACACCATAGTATTCCTCTGCACGGTCTAAAACAATGAGAGCTTTATCAAACTCTCCGGCGCCTAAATAAATAGATGCTAAATCAAGATTATATTGCTGATTGTTTTCCCCATCAGAGGTTAATCTATCAAGGATTTCTGCTGCTTTTAAAGGTTGCTTCAGATCCGAATAAATTTCAGCTACCATTAAAGCATAATATTTATTTTCAATATCTAAATAGGTTGCTTTTTCAGCATAAGGGAGCGCTTTTTCAGGTTTATTGCCACGTAGTAAGACTTCAGCTATTTTATAATTAATCGCAGCCTCTTCTGGAGAAAACTCCAATGCCTTCTGCAAATAGAAATAGGCTTTGTCTAATTCCCCAAGAACCAGATATTTTTCACCTTCAATAAAATAACGAGTGGCTTTTGCCTCAGTCTCCTGAGCCTTTCTCTCTTTCTTGGAAAGATTTTCCTGAGCGTTCCCAACCGATGAGAATAAAATCAGAAAAACTGGTATGATAAGGAATTTTTTGAAAATCACTGATAATAGGGGATTCGACAAATGGATACAAACATAATGCCTTTTATGCAATTTGACAGGTATTTGGTGTAAGGTTATATGTCAAATGACTTTCTGTCTATTTGAATGTTATCAGAATAACGACTTTCTAGCAAAATTGATCCCCACAGACGAAAAATATTTTTTTAAGTATTTGAATTAGATTTAAAATATGCCTTGAGTTGATCTTTTTCCAGTATCCAAATAACGCCGATAAACAAAAGGATTAAACTATTTTTAAATAGAAAATTCAGAACAGGATGTCCTATTTCTAAATAAAAACCCGCGTAACTAATTACAAATGCCAAAATAAGAAAAAAGACATCTCGACCTGTTTGATAAGGAATTGGATAAAATTTTTGGCCATAAGCAAAGCATAAAATGCACATGATTAAGTAGCAGCCCAAAGTACTTAAAGATGCTCCTAAATAGCCCCAAATTGGGACCAATGCCCAAATTATAGCAATAGAAACCAATGCTCCAATTAGCGTAATCCAGAAACTATACTTCGTCTGATCTGTGATTTTGAACCAAATCGAGAGATTGAAATAAACTCCTAATAAAAGATACCCCATCAATAAAATGGGTACTATAAAGAGTCCCTCTTCATATCCAGGTCTCCTGAGGAATAGGGGGCCAATCCAATGAAGATTTACCGAAATAGCAATCATTAAAATGGTACAGAAAATGATGAATGCATGCATAACTTTAGCATACAAAATAGGTGAGTTTTTATCAGATGATTTTTTAAAGAAAAATGGCTCAGCTGCGTATTTAAAGGCTTGAATTACCAAATTCATTAAGATTGCCAACTTAAAATTAGCTCCAAATACACCAGCAGCTTCCCTACTAGAGAGTCCATTAAAGAAATTTTCAGGAAGTAGGTATTCAAATAAAAGGCGGGAAATTAGTTCGTTTGTTACACCTGCCAGGCCCATGAATAGTAGTGGCAATGAGTATTTCCACATGGGACGGATAATGGCGCTTTCCAATTGGAATTGAAACATTCCGGCCTTCCACCAAACCCATGGTACTATCAATCCATTTGCAAAAAGATTAGCCAACAAAATATACTCAACTCCCCAGTCAGTTCGATAACCCAAAAACTCTTCTTGATACGAGTCAATACTGATTAAATAAGGAATTAATATGATGAGGACTAGGTTGAATCCCACATTCAATAAGATGTTTAGGATTTTTGCACTAGCAAATGTGAGGGCTTTATTATCTAATCGAAGCTTTGCAAAAGGTATTGCCAAGATGGCGTCAAAAGTCAATAATAATGCTGTCCATCTAAATAAATAGGCTTGATTTGGATAGTTCAACCAATCTGCTAAAAAAGGTGCTCCTAAATAAATGGTGGAGCCTAAAATTAAAGAACTTGTTAATAATAAGGATTGAGAGTTATTGTAAACTTTTTTTGGATCAAGGTTTTTTCCTGTGGCAAATCTAAAAAATGCCGTTTCCATCCCGTAAGTAAAAATTATATTCAAAAAACCTATTA
>NZ_JAHEBC010000490.1 GCF_024642405.1 Algoriphagus sp.
AGTTTTTGGCTGAAATCCCGGAAAAACTTAATTCTTTAAAAAATACTTCTAGGCCAGCTTGTTTGGTAATGAATGATTCAAATTCTGGAATAGAGTTTTCAACCATATTTTTACTTCTTTCAGGCCAGCCACATTTATTTATCCTTCCTCGAGCAAGAGTGAATAATTGGAAAAACCTAGTACTCCCTTTTTCAGATTCTCAATTAAATGTCTTGACTGGGGCGGTATGGGTTATTAATCGGGATTTTGAATTTATTCAACAAAATCAAACTGCCTCTGACACCATTCAAGTTTGGACTGGTAGACCGGAGACACATTCTTTTTCCTCAATTTTAAGGTCTAATCCAGAGGAATTAAGAAGGCTAAATAAGTTTTTTGAAAAAGCCTTTGATGGAAATCCTTCAGATATTGAGTTGAAAATCAATCCAAATGATTCGAAAGCTTCCTATTGGTATGTTTCCATTAAACCGATTTTTGATTCAGCAGGCTTGATAAGTACAGTTGTGGTGAATGGAATTGAATTGAACCGATTGAGTAAGCGTCTTTCTAATCTAGAAGAAGAAAATGCGCTATTGAAAGACTTGGTGATGAAGCCTTCGCATATATTAAGATCTCCACTTTCTTCAATGTTAGGCTTATTAGATTTGATTGATCCGCAGCAACTCGATCGTGAGAATCAAAAATACTTTTCTTACCTAAAGCCTTTAGCACGCGAGCTTGATGAGGTAATCCGAACAAATGCGAAGCGGATCAGTACTTTGGATTAAAACAATCCCCTTAAATCGATTTTTGAAAGTTTTGCTGGTACTGTAAATCCGCTTAGAGAAATCTGTTCCCCAGTAATTATTACTTGTCCTTCTTGATCGAAAATTAGCCCTTCTGTTTGAGAAAGTAACGAAGGGCTTCCTAGAAATATTCGATTGGACTTACCGCTGAAAAAAGCAATCCCTGAATACTTCGAAAAAAGCCAAATAAAGGAACGGGAGGCAAGCCCAGCATCTTCATACCCCAATAAGCAAATATTACCAAGTTGATCGATACTGGCTGCGGTAACTAGTCCTTTTATGTCAAAGCCACTAGTTAGAATAGCAGTTCCTGATGTTTGGTTGGGATTTAAAGTATAGTGATTTGTTTTTTGATCCACTCTGTTCTTAGTAAATAAATGAAGCTGATTAGAGGCAAAGAAAAAGGCCTCACAATCGAAATTATGCTTTCCTCCATTTCCTGAAAAATCAGTTTGATCAGAATAAGTGAAATTGATTTTTTCTCCTGTAACCTCATCTAATGTCAGAAGCGAGGCAATTGAAATTTTATAGATCGCTAAATCTTTTCGAGTTCCGTTGTTATTTCCAAAATCTCCAATAAATAAATGCGTATCACTCTGAGCCAAATCTTCCCAGTCAGAATTGGTTGCATTACTAACGCGAATTGTTCGTATTACTGCACCTGTGTTTGGGTTTAATTCAAAAATATCATTGGTATTTCCACCGTCATTGATTGAGAAAAGTCTGTTTTGGATAAATGCAAGTCCTGAATTTTCATTCTGGGAAATAGGCAATTCCGATTGAATTTTTGGTGATAGATTCGTAGGTATCCCCTTCTCAGAAATCAAAAGTTGGTTTTGATCTAGAAGAAAATCGTCTTGAATAAAACTTTCGATATCAGATGGATCATTGGGGTTGTCAAGGCCAAGATGACGATGTGTAAACGGTTTGGGCTCCCAATCAAAGTTGAAAGAAGAGCTGCCATCCGATAATGGGATTTTTACTTTTTGCCCTGCTCCAGAATTGGAATAGAAATAATAGAATTTTCCCTTCAGCTTTAATTTCTGATTAGATATAAAAAGTTGAGGAGCAGAATTCCCCAAGTTTTTATTGGTAATAGTAAATAGTCCAGCATCTGAAGTCGCTGTTAATTGGATTTTTTGATCAGAGGTGTTTACTGTTAGGTTTTGTTTAATCCGTAGGGGTAAAAGAGAAAAAGAATCTGTGATACTGGAACTTCCCGTCAACTCATAATTCCCTTTAGGTAATGAGATGGAAAAAGGTGAAGTAAAATTGTTCGGATTGATATCTAGGTTAAATTTTTCGCCGGAAGATGCTAGAAATGTCAAACTGAGCTTAGGTTCATATTCGTGCTCCCAAGTATTGTCTGCGCTAATTCGCGAACTTGGGAATTTGGAAGGCTCGAGGAGTTCTATTCCAGAAATTATAACATTCACTTCCCCATTTACAGGTTCTTCTTTTTCCTTACAAGAGGAGAAAACCCCAACAAAGAGCAAAATAAA
>NZ_JAHEBC010000161.1 GCF_024642405.1 Algoriphagus sp.
TTTGATCATCGTTTTGTCTTCTTCACTTTTTGTTGCTCTTGTAATCAATCCTGTATTGACCGCACTATTCATGAAGGTGGAAGACGTGACCAAAGTAAAACCAAAACAAAAATCGATTCTAGTTGCAGGCATTTTCTTAATTCTATCCACATTCTTTTATTTGGTTGGAATTACTGCATTTGGGACTCTTTTATTGGTGGCTTGCGTATTGACTTTATTTAATGTTTTTGTTCTTAGAAAAGCAATTCGATGGTTCCAGACTGTATTGTTGGTGAAGCTTGAAAATTTCTATGGTACAACATTGGAATACGCTCTAAATGGTAAAAAACCAATTCTATTCTTTGGAGGGACAGTTTTATTGCTGTTTTTCTCCCTTGTTTTACTGGGTGTTAGAGCCCCAAAAATTCTGTTCTTCCCTGATAATCAACCCCAGTTAGTGAATGTTTTTATTGAGTTTCCAATAGGAACTGATATTGAGGCAACGAATGAGTTTGTTGATGGTATGGAGGATGAATTGATGATTGCCCTCGATGATTATAAGGATATTCTCGAGTCTGTAATAAGCCAAGTAGGAGAGGGCACGGGCGATCCGCTAGAAGGGCCAAGTAATCAGCCCACACCTCACAAAGCTAAAATCACCATAGGTTTCGTGGATTATATCAACAGACAAGGGATCAACACCAATGAGGCAATGGAGGTCATTCGTCAGTTAGTGGAAAAATATCCTGGTGTATTGATAACTGTCGATAAGCAAAGAAATGGACCTCCCACAGGAAAGGCTGTTAATTTGGAGTTTGTTGGCGAAGATTATGAACAATTGATCGCCTTTGTAAATAAAACACGAGAGTATATCACAAACTTAAATATTCCGGGAATTGAAGAGCTCAAGTCTGACCTTTCTTTGGGTAATCCTGAGGTAATCTTAAATATAGACAGAGAAAAAGCCAGAAGATTTGGATTGTCAACTTCTGAAATAGCAAATGATCTGAGAACGGCTTTATTTGGTTTGGAAGTCTCAAAATTCAAGGAAGGTGAGGATGATTATCCTATCCAATTGAGATTGAAAGAAGGGTTTAGATATGATATCAATACGTTGGTAAATAAGAAGATTGGATTCAGGGATAAATTTGGAACCAAACGAGAAGTGCCAATCTCAGCTGTTGCTGAAGTTAAATACGGATCAACTTATGGATCTGTGAAACGAAAGGATTTGAATAAAGCCATTACTGTTTATTCTAACGTTTTGGATGGCTATAATCCGACTGAAGTTAACGCCCAAATTCAAGCTGCGCTTCAAAATTATGATGTACCTGATGGAGTATCTGTTAAGTACACTGGAGAGCAAGAGGAGCAGCAGAAATCTATGGAGTTTCTAATTGGAGCTTTGGGGATTGCAGTTTCTTTAATCTTCTTGATTATAGTCGCTCAGTTTAATTCTGTGACAACTCCATTTATTATAATGGCATCGGTGGTATTGAGTACGATAGGCGTGTTTTTAGGTCTCGTAATATTCAATATGGACTTTGTGGTAATCATGACAGGTATCGGAATTATTTCTCTTGCAGGGGTGGTTGTAAATAATGCGATTGTATTGATTGACTACACCAATTTGGTGCGAGAGAGAAAAAGAGATGAACTGGGAATGGGGCCAAAAGACCATTTACCTTTTAATTTAATGATAGCAAGCATCGTAGAATCTGGTAAGACCAGACTTAGACCAGTTTTATTAACAGCTATTACAACTGTACTTGGTTTAATTCCATTAGCGATAGGAATGAATATCAATTTTGGAACATTATTAAGTGACTTTGATCCACAATTCTACGTAGGGGGAGACAATGCAGCTTTCTGGGGACCAATGGCCTGGACCGTGATTTTCGGGTTAACCTTTGCTACCTTCCTCACGTTAGTAATCGTACCAGTCATGTATCTCTTGGCCGACAAGTTAAATATGCGGCTAAAGAAGATTAAAGCATGATTGTTTTAAGGTTGGTGGTTTTTTTTATAAAACCTCCGGGGTTCTATCCCGGGGGTTTTTTTCATTTTTAGGACAGTTTGGTTCAGCCTTTCCTCCTAAAATTTGTTAATTTTGTTAACCCAAAAAGAGGTGTAAGATGAATGAGTTAAAATGGTATGTGATGTATACAGCATCACGTTCCGAAAAGAAAGTAGCCGCCAGGTTAAGAGAAAATGGGAAAGAAGTTTATCTGCCGATCATTGAGGAGTTAAGACAATGGTCTGATAGAAAAAAGAAAGTAGAAAGACCTTTATTTAACGGTTATGTTTTTGTCAAAACAACCAGAAACCAACTTTGGGAATGTCTTCAAGTGCCAGGGGCTGTGAAATTTGTTCATTTTTCGGGACAGCACGCTACCATTCGTGATGAGGAACTTGAAATCATTGAGCGGATTATTGAAACCGGCGTTGCAATTGAATCAGATGGAAGTATTATTGAGCCTGGAGAAAAAGTAGAAGTAATTGGTGGAGCTCTTCAAAACATGACCGGCGAAGTAATTGAAAAAGGCAATAAAGATTATTTCTTGATTAGAATTCCTAGCATTTACCAAAATATGCTGGTTAGTATTCCAAGGAAATTTTTGCAACCAATAGGGAAAGTTAGTTGAAGGATTGGCTAATCTCTCTCATTAGAATATTTAAACCCTAATTTTTGATCAGAAATATCACCTTTTCGATTCTTGGCTTTGGGAGTAGGATAATGCTTTCTTTTCAATTAATGTAATTGACTTGTGGAAGTTTGAAATTGTCTTGACAGTTAAAAAGTGGCCCATAAAAATACCCCCAATAAGGTTATAAATTATTGGGGGTATTTAATTTAGGATAATTCTGTTTAATCAATTCTTGGGTAAAGATATCTTCTATAAACAATTTGAACTTGACCTAAATGGTCACCAAATCTATTAAAACCTACATTTCCATCCATATTATCTGTAAAGGTTAACATTAACGTGCCTTCAGCAGCAATGTCGGAATAGGCACCAAGCTGAAAGCTTAATCCGGCTCTAAAGGGTAGATAAGCTGTGGCTAAGTTAGATTTTTCTGGAACTTCATTCTCATCGAATGATTTGGTCTGCTTGGTACTGGTATACATAAAACCAAATCCAAATCCTCCATATAGGTTGGCAAAACTTCTATTCATATGGTTTGAAAATGGCATCAAGTTTACGCTTGGCATCACATCAAAATAAATTGCGTTTCCTTTTGCTGTAAACGAGGAATTATTGGCTGTCCAAAATTCTTTGACATTTGAACTTGGGTTCCCACCACTAGAAATCCCTTGGATTCCGGTAGTTGCTCTTAGATCAAAAGTTGGAGTTAATCTTTTGGTATATGCTGCAGAAAATGAAGGTCTAAATTCAAAATTAAAAGAGCGGTATTGCCCACCATTGTCTATATAGGCGAAAGAAGGCCCAAATCCTATTGTCAAAATCTGGTCTCTTGATATTTTTTCCTTGTAGAAATTTTGAGCAGTTAAGTTACTCGTTACAAACAAAGAAATTAAAAAAAAGCTAACTGAAAGTAATCTATGCATAATGAGGGTCCTGGAATTGTGGTAAAAGACTCAGGATCGATTGCAAATTCGACAACAAATATGCCAATCCACTACAAGACTTCAAATCAATAACTAAGATTTTGAAGAATTATTGTTTGAACCCTCTTCTGGATTAATTGTTTTCAAATGCTTTTTGAATCTCTTCTTCGGTGGCTTTAAGCTTTGTTCTACAAGCTTTCATAAGTTCAGAAGCCTCTTTAACCAATTCAGACAATTCGTCGATACTTTTTTTACCTTCCTCTAATTGAGCTAGAATTTGCTCCAAGCGGCTCATTGCTTCTGTGTATTTCAAATCTGTCATTCCTCCTCAATTTGGGTAATTTTACTACTTATTTTTATACTTGATGTATGTGTGATCATTTCATCTCCAAGATTCAGTTTGACAAGATGAATGGGGATTCCTTTTACTTCAGTTTTGGTATATCCTCTTGCCAAAATAGAATTTGGATCTAATCGGGAAAGGGTTTTACTTAAACTTTCCAGCAAGTCTAATTCTTTACTGAGTTTATGTTGGGTCTTTTGGAAAAGTTCTTTTTCTAGAGAAGCCAATTTAAGGTTTTCGAGTTGAAAAATATTTTTTGACGCACTCTTTATTCGATTCAAATTTGAATCTAGTTTCTCTTTCTCCCTACTAATTCTTGTATTACAATAAACCTGAATTCTATGACTGTAATTTTGTAAGCCACTTGATTGTTCTTGCAATTGAAGTCTGGTTGCTCGATCTAATCTCCTTAGGTTAATAGTGAGCATTTCATCAAATTCTCTGAATGCAGAAAGAAGAAATTCAGCAACTGCAGTAGGTGTTTTTAATCTTGTATGGGCTACTAAATCTGCGATGGTTTCATCTCTCTCATGACCAATTCCTGTAAAAACAGGAAGGCTACAGTTAGCAATTTTTAAAGCCAATTGATAGTCATCAAAGCAATCTAAATCCAATTGGGCTCCCCCTCCTCTAATGATAATTATGGCTTCAAGACCTAATTTTTCTTTACTACTTTCTGCCAAATCTATGGCTTTGATCAAATTAGAGGCCGCCTCATTCCCCTGCATTAATGATGGGAATAATTTATGGTAAACTTTATAGCCTCCAGAATTGGATTCAAGCTGATTAATAAAATCACCATAACCTGCTGCAGTAGAACTACTGATGATTCCAATTTTTTGGATGACAGGAGGCATTTCATGAAGACTGTTTAAAGTCATCATTCCCTCTCTAGTCAATCGATCAATCGTTTCTTGTCTTAATCTTGCTCTTTCCCCCAAAGAAAATGAGGGATCAATGTCTTTGACATTTATGCTAAGTCCATATAATGGGTGAAAATTAATAGCTACTTGAGCCAAAATTTTCATTCCGTTTTTTAAACCTGAACCTGTGATAGATTCAAACTTTGAGGCGATAGCTCTATAGGTAAATTGCCAAAGGTTTGCCCGAAGTTTCGCCTCCACTTTATGACCAACCTTTTCGACAATTTCAAAATATGCATGCCCTTGAGGGGAAAGACGAAAATCAGAAATTTCTCCGATTACCCAATAAACCGGATCCAACTCAGTTTCAATAACCTGTTGGATCAACTGATTTAATTCTGAGATAGATCGGGCATTATGCATTAAGCTGGATTGGATTTTTGGTATAGGAATTTAATCTTTTGATTTAGTTCAAGGCTAGCCCGAAGCATTGGTAATCTTAGCTGGTCTTCACAGATTCCCATATGCATCAATAGATTTTTTACTCCAGTAGGATTTCCTTCTTGATACATGTATGGATTGATTTCCAAAATGGAAAAAATGGCCTTCAGACTTTCTTTTTCCGAGCCATGACAAATTGCTTTGAAAGTTGCCGGTAAAGCATTTGCTAGAACAGAGATGACTCCCGATCCGCCGATGCTGTACATGGCTTTGGTCATTAAATCGTCTCCCGAGATTAATAAAAAATCTTTTGGCTTATCTGCAGCAATCTGCATGCATTGTTCAAGATTCCCACTTGCCTCTTTCATTCCGATGATGTTGGGATGATCAGCTAATCTTAAAGTAGTAGCTGCAGTCATATTGGACATCGTTCTCCCTGGCACATTGTACAAAATAACGGGTATCGGGCAATTGTCAGCAATAGCTGTATAATGAGCAATAATCCCCGCTTGACTTGGTTTATTGTAGAATGGACTTACAGAGAGTATCGCCGAGATTCCTGTGAAATCTGTTGAGCTTATGTCGTTTAAAACATTTTGGGTATTATTTCCACCTAAACCATAAACCACCGGAACTCTACCAGCATTGTATTCCAGGCAGGCTTTCAGAACTTGTTTTTTTTCTGAAGCCGTCAAAGTTGCTGTTTCTCCAGTAGTCCCTAAAACTACCAAATAGTCGACTCCACCATTGATGACATGATCAATAAGTTTTTTCAATCCTGAAAAATCAATTGAGCAATCATCATGAAAAGGTGTGACTAACGCTACTCCTGTGCCTTTAAATTGGTTCATGTGAAATAATATAGGTTTGGGGCCTAAAGATAATGGGATGAGAGGAATTGACATTCTGTTTTGTAAAAAAATGGATGGAAGGCCATCGATCAATTACAAAACACTTCTGAAAGGAAATCAATAGAGTTGCTTATCAAAGTCTTTAGTTTTTATTCTATCATTTTCAAAAACTCGGCTTCAGAAATCATTGGAATTCCCAATTTTTGAGCTTTTTCTTTTTTACTCGGTCCCATATCCTCCCCTTCTATAATGAAATCAAGATTTTTGGAAACGGAGGAAATGTATTGACCTCCATGTGCTATAATTGCATCTTTGATCTCATCTCGTTTGAAATGGGCTAATTTTCCGCTTGCCAAAATTCGTTTTCCTTCTAAAGAATTTCCAAGTTGGCGATTTTCGTCGTGCTCAATTTCGAATTTCAAACCAAATTGTTTTAGCCTTGAGATAATCTCTTTATTTTTTTGTTGGGCAAAGAAATCCTGAATACTATGGACAAGCGTCTCTCCAACTCCATTGATATCCAGGAGTTGTTCGCTACTTGCGTTTTCAAGTTTCTCAATTGTTCCAAAATGTCTTGCTAAAAGTTGGGCTGTATTTTCTCCGATGTTTCGGATGCCCAATGCAAACAATACTTTTTCGAAAGGCTGGTTTTTTGATACAGCAATACCTTCCATCATGTTAGAAATGACACCATCTTGGAAGGTATTTGCTTTAAGTTTCTTGATTCGATCAGTCAACTCCTGACTTAAATCCAGATTCAATTTCAAAAGAATACCATGTACGGTTCCTTCTTTTTTGCTGACTTCCAATACTTTCTGAAAATCAACTTTTCTACTGAGAAATAGGTCTAAAACTACCGCGACGGGAACGTAATCCTCTAATTTTGGAAGCTGATGTTCTTTAAGATTCGTGATCAGATAATCGATCATTGTTGTATTGGAAGGGACTTTTTTCTTCCATTTCCTGATTTGATCCTGAAAAACTTTTAATGTTTCGGCCAATGGAAGTTCTGTATGCTCGATCAGAAAATCATGAATCTGTTTGTAGGAGATTTGCTCAGTCAGCGCAAAGAGTGCTTTTTCCAGGGTAATATAAAGTATTCCATCTCCTTCGGATTCATATTGATCCTGAGACATTTCCAGACCAAGGAGTTCGTCTTTTCTTGCTTCCAACTCATAAATATCTGCTGGGTTTGAAATAAACCCTTGGTCAATCAAAGCTCGGATTCGCTCTGTTCCCATAGAGTCAATATCCATTGCTCGTTTGGATACAAAATGCTCAATTCTGCCTAATACTTGTGGAGGACAGGATTCTGAATTTGGACAATAATGCTTGGCTTCACTTTCCTTCCGCTCTAGTTCGGTTCCGCATTCAGGGCAATGTGTAATATAGGCGACCGGTTTTGAATCAGGTTTCCTATTATCGTGATTTACTGCGGTGATTTTTGGAATGATTTCACCCCCCTTTTCCACAAAAACAAAATCACCCTCATATAAATCCAATCGCTCAATTTCATTGGCATTGTGAAGCGAAGCCCGTTTTACCGTCGTGCCTGCTAGACTTACTGGGGAAAGGTTTGCAACGGGAGTAATTGCACCTGTTCTTCCTACCTGATAAGTAATAGATAATAATTCGGTCTCAGCGCTTTCTGCTTTATACTTGTAGGCGATAGCCCATCGTGGATTCTTGGCAGTGAAACCCAATTCCTCACGCTGATCGTAGTTATTGACTTTCAAAACCACCCCATCGGTATCTACAGGCAGAGAAAATCGTTTTTCTTTCCAGTCTTCAATGTATTGAATGACTTCCTGAATATCATTTACTTTCCGGTAGGTCTGAGAAACGTTAAATCCCCATTTTTCAATTAATGCGATTGCATCTGAATGGGTGTTGACACTGAGTTCATCTCCGAGCAACTGATAAAAATAGCAGTTCAACCTTCGCTTGGCGACCACTGAAGAATCTTGCATTTTTAGCGTTCCGGAAGCTGCATTTCTAGGGTTTGCCAAAAGCGCGTCTCCTGCCTCATCCCGTTCAGCATTGATTTTCTGGAATTCTTTCAACGGCAGAAAAATCTCACCACGCACCTCGAAAGTTGCAGGAATATTTTCTCCTTTTACTTCCAAAGGAATGTTGCGAATCGTGCGAACATTGGCAGTGACATCATCTCCCCGGTATCCATCGCCTCTTGTGACAGCTCTGAGCAAGCGGCCGTTTTCATAAA
>NZ_JAHEBC010000162.1 GCF_024642405.1 Algoriphagus sp.
CTCCGGAAAAGAAGGATTTCATTGGCTAAAACAGATTAAAGAAATTGATCCTAAAGCAGTAGTCATCCTAATTACAGCCTTTGGGGACGTTGAAATGGCCGTTCAGGCATTAAAAGAAGGAGCAACTGATTTTATTTTAAAGCCATGGCAAAACGAAAAACTTCTGGCGACTCTTTCATCAGCAGTTCGACTAAAAGAAAGCTACAATGAGGTTGAGAAGCTGAATAAAAAACAGAAGCAGCTTCAGTCCGATATGAAAAAGCCTTACAGCGATATCATCGGTCAAAGTTCTTCCATGAAAAACATCTTCTCTATTATTGACAAAGTAGCTCAAACCGATGCAAATATTTTGATTTTGGGAGAGAACGGCACAGGTAAGGAGCTTATCGCAAGAGCCATTCATGATAGATCGCTTCGAAAAGATGAAATATTTGTGGGTGTGGATATGGGTGCCATCACTGAAACTCTTTTCGAATCGGAACTTTTCGGTCATAAAAGAGGAGCATTTACCGACGCCAAAGACGATAGAGCCGGTAGATTTGAAGTTGCTGATAATGGCACCTTGTTTTTAGATGAAATCGGAAATCTTTCTATGCCATTACAATCTAAGCTTTTGACTGTACTTCAAAAAAGAGAGGTAACCAGAATCGGTACCAATAAAGCAATTCCCGTAGACATTAGACTGATTTGCGCAACCAATATGCATGTGCATGAAATGGTCATGGAGAATACTTTTCGTCAGGATTTACTATATAGAATTAATACGGTTGAAATTTTCCTTCCTCCACTTCGCGAAAGACAAGATGATATTCCTGTCTTAGCAAATCACTTTCTTAAAAGCTATTCTCAAAAATACAGAAAGAACTTCACTGGCTTCAATCCTTCTGCCATGGATTTACTTCAAAGATATAACTGGCCAGGAAATATCCGTGAATTACAGCACGCTATTGAAAGAGCTATTATTATGGCTGAAGGGGAAGAATTGGATTCAAGAGATTTCTTCTTCCTTTCCGCTAAACCTGCCTCAGACAAAGCTCCAGCAAATAACACTTTAAATCTCGATGACATGGAGAGAAGCACCATTCAAAGAGCCATTGATAAAAATGGAGGAAATATCTCCAAGGCTGCTAAGGAGCTGGGCTTAACCCGGGCTTCTCTATATAGAAGACTGGAGAAATATGGATTATAAAGTAGGCCTACTGGGTAGAATAGCCTTTCTAGCCGCAACCCTCTTCCTTTTGGCATATACCATTTTCAATGATTGGGGAGTCTTTATGATTTCCCTTTTCTTAATTTTGGTAGTCATCCAAATCATATTTTTTCTAAAATATTCCGAAAGCTCTTTCAAAAAAGTAAGAGTATTTCTGGACAATATTAAACAAGACAAATACTCCCAACTTTACCCCGTCAAATTTGATGGTACTGAGACAGATGATTTACATATTGAGTTCAATGCCATCCTCGCTAAGCTGAAAGAAGATCAAGCTGAAAAAGAAGCACAATACCAA
Organism: Algoriphagus sp.; assembly: GCF_024642405.1. Lineage (GTDB taxonomy): Bacteria > Bacteroidota > Bacteroidia > Cytophagales > Cyclobacteriaceae > Algoriphagus. Next base: position 1,509 of record NZ_JAHEBC010000162.1, read on the forward strand.
TATTTCAGGTCTGTTTTTAAACATTTGAGCATTGGCTTAATCACTTTTGGTGAAAGCGGAGAAATCCAAATCATCAATACTTCTGCAAAACGAATTCTCGATGTGGAAGAACTAAAGAACATCAAAGAGATTGAGGGAATCAATAAAGAGCTTCATTTGGCAATCAATAACCTCCGGACTGGCGGTTCAGAATTGATCAAAATTGCCCATCCAGATGGAATTATGCAGCTTTCTGTCTATGTAATTGAATTATTGATGCGAGGCGAAAAATTCAAGCTTGTTTCACTTCAGAATATACAATCCGAACTTGAAGAAAAGGAAATGGAAGCCTGGCAAAACTTGGTCAAAATTCTGACTCATGAGATCATGAATTCCATTGCCCCAATTTCTTCCCTTGCCGGAACAATCAAAGGTGAAATTGAAAGTAAAATGGAAGATGTCAGCCAAGTTGCCCCCGCCGATATGGAAGACTACTTGATGGGAATTTCTACCATAGAAAAACGAAGCCAGGGATTGATCAACTTCGTCTCTGATTTCAGAAGTTTAGCGCACATTCCTACTCCAAAATTCAGCAGTATTGGTATTAGAAATCTTTTCGATCAATTGGAAGTCTTGCTGGCTCATCAGTTAGAAGCCAAAGATATTTCCCTCAGGAAAGAATTGAACCCAACAGAATTAATTCTTTTTGGTGATCAGACTCAAATCGAACAAGTGCTTATAAATTTAGCCCAAAATGCCATACACGCAGTAGAAGATGCTGAAATTAAGGTCATTACTTTTAGGGCATTTATTGACGAGGCAGGTAAAATTATTTTGGAAGTAAGCGATACAGGTAAAGGAATTGAAGAGGAAGCTCTTTCCAAAATTTTCATCCCATTCTTTACGACCAAAAAGAAAGGCTCTGGAATTGGGCTTAGTCTCTCAAAACAAATCATGAGAAGACATAAGGGAAATATTCAGGTTCGATCCTCAATTGGCGAAGGCACAACTTTCAAATTGATTTTTAACGGGTAATACTAAAATTCAAAATTATAAAATTAGAAAGTAGAAAGTCTAAAATACCCTCACCAAGGTCCTTGAGGACACATACTGGGATTTTGAAAATTCTCTATTTAATATTTGGATCGATCTATTTTTAATACCTCAATGAAGCAGCGAAATCTATTTTTATTCGGATTTGTACTGATTAAAATTCTTCTTCAGTATCTACTTATTCACTCCGTCTACGATCTGCATCGAGACGAGTTTCTGCATCTAGACCAAGCCCACCATTTAGCGTGGGGCTACATTTCTGTACCACCTGTCACGTCCTGGTTTTCGTATATCATCTATCTTCTTGGATACACCGAGTTTTGGGTCAAGTTCTTTCCTGCCCTTTTTGGAGCTTTGACCATAATTATCGTTTGGAAAACCATTGAAAGTCTAGGAGGAAATTTATTTGCTTTATCCTTGGCTGCCATAGGATTAATCTTTTCCGCTTTAGCTCGATTGAATCTTCTTTTTCAGCCCAATTCCTTCGATATTCTTATCTGGACATTCATATTTTATTCACTGATTAAACATATCCAAACAGGTAAAAACTCCTGGATTTATTGGATGGGGATTGCCTTCGGTTTTGGATTCCTAAATAAATATACCGTCGTGTTTTTGGCTTTGGGGTTAGCGCTGGGTTTATTTCTATCACCAGAAAGAAAACTTTTCAAAAATCGACATTTGTATGGAGGTTTGGGATTGGCAGCTTTGATAGCTGCGCCCAATTTAATCTGGCAGTGGATGAATGATTTCCCGGTGATTTGGCATATGAGGATGCTGAACCAATACCAGTTAGTTAATATAGATCGAATTGACTTTTTAGCTGAGCAACCACTTTTCTTTATTGGGTCTATCTTTATTCTTATTGCTGCATTAATCTCCTTTTTCATTTATCCCCCATTCAAAAAGTATAGGTTTCTGTTTTTTACCTTAGTTTTTACTTTGGTAATTTTCACCTATTTCCGTGCAAAAGGATATTATGCAATCTCTCTTTATCCAATCTTCTTTGCATTTGGCTCGATTTATTTATCCCATTTATTAAACGGAAGTTGGAAGAGATATTTAAAACCAGTGACTTTTATAGTCCCAATAGCCATTTTTATTTTAATGCTGCCATTGGTATTTCCTGTAAGTCCACCTGAGAAACTGAAGAAAGTTTATGAGAGACATCCAGATTTGGATTTATCTCGCTGGGAAGATGGGAAAACTCATGATATCCCACAGGATTTTGCTGATATGCTGGGCTGGAAAGAGCTGGCTGAAAAAGTAGATTTGGCATACTCCAAAGCTCCTAATGATGAATACACAATTATTATTTGTGATAACTATGGACAGGCTGGGGCGATCAACTTTTACACTAAGATCAAGGGATTACAAGCCATCACCATGAATGCGGATTATGTAAACTGGATAGATCTCAGTAAACCCATCAGAAATGTAATTCTTGTCAGGGAGAAAGAGGATGCAGTTAGCGAACGGGAGATTTCACTTTTTGAGCAATCTGAAGAGATTGGAACAATCACCGATCCCAATGCAAGGGAATTTGGAACAAGCATCCATATACTTTTGGGTGCTAAAACAGATATCAATGAAATTTTAGCAGGGGAAATAGAAGAAAAAAGAGCAGAATTGAGGGAATAAAAAAATCCGTATGAATCGAATCATACGGATTTTTCTAAATTGTTTTGAAGATTTCTTAGTCTTTCAAGGTCACAGTTCTGGTTACTTCATTAAATCCACCTGGAATTAAATTTCCATCTGCATCTAACAATTCCAATTTGATAGTTGCCTCACCTTTTGGAAGTCCTTTGATAACATAAGGAGCCCATTCGGTGATCATAAATTCCTGTCCGTTGATCGTAGCTCTTACTTTGTTTCCGGTTTCAGAAAGTGTCGTATTTAACAAGAAGAAATCTAGTAATAAATTTTCGGTATCAGCACCCGAATACTCGCCTTTCGGACGGCTATAAATCATCGTTGGTTCATCAAAATCTACACCCATATCATCTCCAGCCTGGCCAACTACCATTTTCTTTGCAATAAATGAATTGGCATTTTTGACTGATTCATGATAAGATCTACTCAAGAAAGCAACGAGGTAGTGAGTTCCTTCAGGCATTTCACGCTTAAATTCAGGCTCGTAATGAGCAGAATAAGGCTGATTATCCAGAATAAAGTGGATATGCTGTCCCTTATCGGAATTAGCCAAATTAGAAGCCATTCCGTTTCTCTCGGTAACTTCTCCCAAATTGTAATCCTTCACGTCAAATGCAAAATCAACTTCCCCAGCAGCTGCAATCGTGGTATTTGCAGGATTCTTTAAAGTCAATGAAGATGATGCATAGGCCGGAGAATCTGTGAATTTTTCAATGCTGATTTCCATGGCAGCAGATTCAGAACTCATTTCTGTCTCTGCACTCATTGTATCTTCGTTTCCAGTATTTTTTGTACCGCAACTAGCAGTCATTAATAATACTGCTGCTGCTGTTCCAAATATCTTAAAGTTCATAATTTTCATTTTTTGATAAGCGATTTTCATTTATTTATTCTTACAAATGTTATTCCATAGGAAATCTGAGATTGTCTAAAATCTCCTATTTGGAGTTTTTAAACAAACCTCATAAGATTTCCATTCAATAATTGCCGAAATTTATTACAAGCGTTTCAAAATTCCAGTTATTATCTCTTCTCAGACAAAATTCACCTTTAGAGAAGTAGGATAATGAATTAGAACCCTATTGTTATGCAAAGGTTTTTTATTTTAAACAGGTGGTATATTTTTTCCTAGATCGGGGAATTTGTTTCATGTGATTTTAATCCAGAAAATCAATAATCTTTAGGAAATTACTGGATTAATCAATGAAAATTTTGACAAGACTACAAATTAGATTTTCCGTTAAAATTGAAATTCTAGATGCTAGTTCAATATCAGCTTTTCAAAGACTTGCTCTTTTTCATAATTATCGAAATCAAATTTCATCTTTCTTATAGCTTGCTTTATTTCTTGATCCTCAAGTAATGTCTTTACTTTTTGAAAAATATCTTCAGAAGTGTCTGTCTGAATATTCCCAGTTAAGCCAAGCTTTTTGTATTTAATTCTAGCCTGAAAACCATTCTGGTCTGTCACACCTAGGCTAAAAGTAAGCATGGGAACTTGAAAATGAATGCATTCATGAATGGTGTGAAAACCTGCCGTGACTAAGGCACAATCTGCTTCCGGCAAAACTTTTAAAGCAGGGATCCATTTAAAGAAGTGAATGTTTTCAGGATTGACACCAGCAGGCTTTTGGCTTTTACTGCCTAATCCTATCAATATTTCCCAATTTTCCTCCTTAGAAAATGCATCCACAAGCTTTTTAAGAAAAGTATTGTTTACTGCTCTATATGAACTTAGGGAACAGTAAATCAATTTTTTATTTTCCTTTTTTGCATTCTTGATTATGGCTTCCAAAGCCAAAATATCTTGTTCGAGTGTTCCATCAACCCTATCCAAAAAAATCATTGGTCCGACATAATGCTCATTTTGCCGAAGCTTGTGTTTAAAGTCCATTTCTCTGGCAGTTATATAAAGCACAGGTATTTTCGAAAAGAAAAAAAATGGACCTGGCAGTAAAGTTCGGCTATACAAATAATCCTTTTTATCCAGCCCCATAGTTTCGCCAAGTTTAATCAACAGGCTACGACGGTCTTTAAAGTTATTCTTCACTCTTTCTATAACAGCTTTTGTCAACAGCTTGGAACGAGATACCAGCCATGAGATCCTTATCTTCATTTGGCTTAAAAAACTTTCTCCCGGAGCAATTTCTTTATTTGGAATGGGAGCATCTGCAAAAGTGGGGATAGGTAAAAATTGATTAAGAATGAATAGTTTTTTTCCTAAGGAGAGACAAGTCAATATATAAACCGGACATTCCAAGTCAACAATGAACAAATCTCCATTTAAGTCCTGAATTGCATTTAAGTATTTTAAATGAAAATCAGCCTTAAGAGATTTTGGAATAACTTTAGAAGGCAACTTAACAAAAGAATAAGGATATAAATGGAGCCATTCAGAAAGGTCACTTGATGAACAATAAACAATTTCATATCCTTTTTTTGAAAGTCTATTGGCAATCTCAAGACTCGCATGAAAAACACCGCGGAGTTCTGGTAATATAATAATAGCTTTCATTGATAATTACTTTGGCTGAAATCCATAATCCTCTAAAGTAAATGAAATGCCTTAACCAAGTCGAACCTAAAGTGAAAAATTCCCAAAATCAGGAATATTCATCTTATACTTTTAATCCTAAATTGAATTAATAAATACTTGCGAAATGAAGCTTAATCGAATTTTACTATTCTTCTTTTCCTTATTACTCTTTGGATCTTGCAATGAAAAAGGCAAATCTCTGACCGATAAGGATTCCAAGAAGGCTAAAGAAAAATTTCATTTATATATTCTGATGGGTCAATCCAATATGGCTGGAAGAGGCAAAGTTCAATCTATCGATACACTTGTTCATCCAAGAGTTTATATGTTGGATAAGGAACAGAATTGGGTTTTGGCAAAAGACCCCATGCATTTCGACAAGCCAGTTGCCGGAGTAGGATTAGGATTGACTTTTGGAAAAATAATGGCAAACGAAAACTCTGAAATCAAAATCGGATTGATTCCCACTGCGGTTGGTGGGAGTTCCATAAATGCTTGGTTTGCAGATTCTATTCATTCACAAACCAATTCCTACCCTTACAATGACATGATAAAACGTGCCAATAAAGCATTGGCAGAAGGCACTTTGAAAGGAATTTTATGGCATCAAGGAGAATCAGACACAAGAACTGAAACTGATGTTAAAGAATACCCAGCAAAATTCAATGCCATGATAGATTCTTTAAAAGCCGATTTATCAATTGCTACTGTTCCTATTGTCATGGGAGAATTAGGACATTTCTTTTATCCAAAATCACCTAATGCAGAAAATCTTAATACCGTTTTTGAGGAAATGGCTAAAAGCAATCCTTGCTTGGCATTAGTGAGCGCTAATGGATTAAATCATAAAGGAGATAGTACCCATTTTGATTCAGATTCATATCATGCTTTGGGAGCCAGATATGCAGCTAAAATGATTGAACTACAAAAATCTTGCTCCATGGAAGTAGAAAAATAATACCGTCAAAAGCCTCTTTTTGATATATTCACTAAACTCTACATTTTACCAATGCCATGAAGATTCATCTATCTCTGTTTCTTTTGCTCAACTTTTCTATTATGGTTTTTCCCAAGACTCAAGCCAATTATTGATCCTTCAGAAGCCTGTTCTTTTTTAAATCCAAATAAACCTGTAGGTCAAAAAACAAATCATTTTTTTATCGTAGAGGAAATGCCAAAACCTGAAACAGAAAAATCTTCTTTAGAAAAGCTGCTTAAAAAACACATCTTTCTGAAGGGGATTTCGTCAGATCGGGTTGTTTTCCAAACCCTAATCAATTGCAAGGGCGAAGCAAGTGATTACCAGCTACTAGCTTGTAATTTAGAAACAGCATTCATTTGTAAAGAAGTTTTGGAAGTTTTTCAGGAGAATATCGAATGGACTCCAGGAGTTCAAAGAGGAAAACCTGTAGACGTATTGATGAAAGTTGAAGTCAATGTTGAAGAAGGTCGATTTAAAGTTAAATACTTCTAAAAAATAGAAGCCCGATTTCTCACGAAACCGGGC
>NZ_JAHEBC010000491.1 GCF_024642405.1 Algoriphagus sp.
TTGAAAAAGCTTTACGCCCTTTAAGTTTTGAGGACTTCACAGGACAATTCAAAATTGTTGAGAATTTGCGGGTTTTTGTTCTGGCTGCCAGTAAACGAAATGAACCGCTTGATCATGTTTTGCTACATGGACCTCCTGGGCTTGGCAAGACGACTTTAAGCTATATCATTGCTAACGAATTAAAGGCAGGAATAAAAATCACTTCTGGGCCTGTATTGGACAAACCATCCGATTTAGCAGGTTTACTTACCAATCTGGAAGAGGGTGACGTGTTATTCATAGATGAAATACATAGGCTTAATCCGATTGTAGAGGAATATCTTTATTCTGCAATGGAGGATTTCAGAATAGATATTATGCTTGATTCTGGACCAAATGCGAGATCTGTACAAATTAACCTAAGTCCATTTACATTAATAGGTGCTACAACAAGATCTGGTTTATTGACTTCACCACTTCGTGCTCGTTTTGGGATCAATTCCAGATTGGAATATTATGATGCAAAACTATTGACAGATATCGTTAGTCGTTCAGCAGGGATTCTTCAAACCCCAATCGATGAGGTGGCGGCTTTTGAAATCGCAAGAAGAAGTCGGGGTACACCTAGGATTGCAAATATGCTTCTACGCAGAACTCGTGACTTTGCTGAAGTAAAAGGGGATGGAACCATTACACTTGAAATTTCTAAGATTGCTCTTGATGCTTTGGATGTGGATATGAATGGGTTGGATGAAATGGATAATCGAATTTTAATGACCATTATCGAAAAATTCAAAGGAGGACCGGTTGGACTGAGTACCATCGCTACGGCTTGTGGAGAAGAAGCAGAAACAATAGAGGAAGTATATGAACCTTTTTTGATACAAGAAGGGTATTTGAAGCGTACTGCCCGGGGTCGAATGGCAACAGAACTTGCTTACAAACATTTGAATATCAAGCCTACCCAAGGAATGGGAGGGTTGTTTGACGGGGTATAAAAAAACCGACTGAGATTGATTTCTCAGTCGGTTTTTTCATTTTTTATGGACCAATTACTTTTTTAAAGTAGCCATATCAATTACAAATCGATATCTCACGTCTCCTGCAATTGTCCGCTCATAAGCCTCGTTTATCTGATCCATAGCGATCACTTCTACATCCGAAACAATTCCATGCTCAGCGCAAAAATCAAGCATTTCTTGGGTTTCTTTGATCCCTCCGATTAGTGATCCAGCAAGACTTTTTCTACCAAAAATCAATGATGTAGCATGGATAGTTTCTGGAGTAGGTGGTACACCAACTAAAACCATCACACCATTTGTCCTCAATAAATTCAAATAGGTAGAATAATCATGAGAGGCAGATACAGTATCGATAATCAAATCATAAGTACCCTTTAACTTTTTAAGATTCTCAGGATTTGTAGTAAGTTCAAAGTGATGAGCTCCAAGAGAGTCTGCGTCTTTTGCTTTTTCAGGAGATCTACTTAGCATAGTGACTTCAGCTCCCATACCCGCAGCGAGTTTAACCGCCATGTGGCCTAATCCACCCAATCCTACTACGGCTACCTTATCTCCTTTTTTTACATTCCAGTGTCTCAAAGGAGAATAAGTCGTAATTCCTGCGCAAAGCAAAGGTGCAACTCCTTCAATTGGTAACTTATCTGATACGGAAAGCACAAACTTTTCAGTAACTACAATATGGGTGGAATAACCTCCATAGGTTATCGTCTTCTTATCTTGAAGATAAGAGCTGTAGGTTCCTGACATTCCGTTTTCACAGAATTGCTCTAAATCCTCCTCACAGCTGCCGCACTTTCCACAGGAATCGACCATACAACCTACGCCAACGGTGTCACCAACTTTGTGTTTACTTACTTCAGATCCAACTGAAATCACTTTTCCAACAATCTCATGTCCTGGAACAATAGGGAATATGGTTCCTCCCCATTCGTTTCTAGCCATGTGAATATCCGAGTGGCAAACGCCACAATATAAAATCTCTATTTCTACATCTTTTGGCCCCGGTGTTCTTCTTATTAAATCAAATGGACCAAGAGGTTGATCTGCATGTTTTGCAGCATATGCTTTTACGTTTGTCATGAAAAATTATGGTTAAAGGTTCTAATTAATGTCAATTACAAAAGGATACTTTTTTAAGTTGTTTAACCTGAAAATAAATAGTTTTTAGGCCGAGGTTCAGGAATCTTCTCCTCTTATTATTCTTCAGAAAAATCTAAATCTTTAGCGGCTTCTTTGTCAAGATACCAAGTTAAGTCTTCAC
>NZ_JAHEBC010000163.1 GCF_024642405.1 Algoriphagus sp.
TAAATGAGTTTGAATTCAACTCATTTTAAAACAATCAGGACTTTTGTCCCAAGGATCAACACTAGACCTATGAAAAGAAGATCAGCCGTAAAGGCAATGGCTTTAAGTTCAATTTCTCCAATATTTTTCCCACAAGGATTTACAGGAATAACCAAGCTTTTTGATAAAGCCGAAACAATTTTTAAAAGTAATTGGGAAAATTGGCCTGATATGAAATGGATAGGTCCTGAGTTTTGGGGGAATCGACTTCAAGATTGGGAGCTGAAAGCAGGTAAATCATGTTGTGTGATTTCAGGGCCAAATCGCACTCTTCATGTTTTGACCCATCAATTGGGGGAAGGTTTGAAGAATTTTGAACAATCAATTACAGTTAACTGGGAAAATCAAGAGCTCAAAAGTCAATCTGAATCTTATGTTGGTTTTAGATTGGGAGCGAAAGGAAGATTTCCGGATTACCGTTCTGCAGCAGTTTTCGGAGAAGGTTTAGACCTAGGGCTGAATGGTTTGGGGCAATTGTTTATTGGGGATCAAATCTCTTCGGAGAAATTGACTTCAGATGAAGCAATAAGCTTGGAATTGAAAGCAGAAGTTGTTGGAGATCTTTATACTTTAACCTTGAAGGCTATTCCAAAAGATGATGTTTCTAACCAAATTCAACTGGTTAAAAAGGAGGTAGATCCAGAATTATTGCTTGGTAATATTGCATTAGTTGCACATTGCCCTCAAAAGCTAGGGACAGATAAGCCAATGGTTTCTTTTGAGGATTGGATGTTTAAGGGTGAAAAGATTATAGAAAATGCAGATCAACTTTTTGGACCCATTTGCTTTGCTCAATACACTTTGCATCAGGGCTTATTGAAAATGACTGCTCAGTTGGCTCCAATTGAAGAGATTTCTAGTTTGAAGATTTCGCTTCAGGTTAGAAGAGATGAAAACTGGGAAACTCTTCAAACGGCCGACATTGATCCTTTGGGAAGGATAGCCCAATTCAGGATTAAAAATTGGCAAGAGCCGGGAACAGTGCCTTATAGGATTCATTTAGAGATTCCTCTGAAAAACAAGAATCAGGAATTTGACTATTATGGTGAGATTGCTAAGGAGCCCGGATCTTTGGAAGATTTAAAAGTTGCCGTTTTCAGTTGTAATGCAGATCATGGATTTCCAGATGAAGAGGTTTCTATCCACGTCAATATGCATAAGCCAGATATGGCTTTGTTTCTTGGCGATCAATTTTATGAAGGAACCGGAGGGTTTGGTATTCAAACGGATCGAATCGAGAAATCGAGTTTAGATTATCTCCGAAAATGGTACATGTTTGGTTGGTCGTATAGAAATATTTTTAGAACAATTCCAGCTGCATTTATTCCGGATGATCATGATGTGTATCATGGGAATGTTTGGGGAATGGGAGGCGAACATGCACCAACTGATCAAGGTTGGGGCTATGTGGCTCAAGATCAGGGAGGATATAAAATGTCTCCTCAATGGGTGAATATGATTCAGGCCACACAGACCAGTCATTTGCCGGATCCATATGACCCGAGACCGGTTAAGCAGGGTATCAATGTTTACTATACAGATTGGAATTATGGAGGAGTGAGTTTTGCGATTTTGGAGGACAGGAAATTCAAATCCGCACCTAAGAAAGTTTTGCCGGAAGAGGCTCAAGTTCAGAATGGCTTCATCCAGAATCGGGATTTTGACATCAAAAAGTATTATGATATTGAAGCAGATCTCTTAGGAAAAAGGCAAATGGAATTTCTTTCACATTGGGCTTCAGATTGGAATAATGGAGTTCAGATGAAAGCCGTTTGTTCCCAGACGAATTTCTGTACCGTAGCCACATTACCTGAAGGAAGTATCATTGATGAAATTGTACCAAGTTTGGCAATTCCTGAAAAAGGAGAGTATGTTGATGGAGATGCTCCCACCTCAGATATGGACTCCAATGGATGGCCTCAAAAAGGAAGAGATGAAGCATTAAGAACAATTAGAAAAGCCTTTGCTTTGCACATAGCAGGAGATCAACATTTGGCAAGTACGGTGCAATATGGAGTAGATGAATTTAGAGATTCAGGATTTGTATTTGCTGGGCCTGCATTAAATAACCTATGGCCAAGAAGATGGTGGCCTCAAGTTCCTTCAGAACATCAGCCTCTTCCTGGAAAAGCAAAAAATACGGGAGATTTTATGGATGGTTTTGGTAATAAAATGACTGTTTATGCGGTGGCAAACCCCTATAAAACAGGATTTGAACCATCGAGGATATATGATAGAGGAACGGGGTATGGAATTATCACTTTTGACAAATCTTCCAGAACTATGAAAATTGAGTGTTGGCCTCGAAATGTTGATCCGATTTCAAACCCTTCTGCTCAATACGACGGCTGGCCAATTGAGATTTCACAAGAAGAAAATTATGGTAGGAGAGCTTTGGGATATTTACCGGAAATCAAAGTGGAAGGAGCCAAAATGCCTTTGCTACAAATTTATAATGAGAAATCGGGTGAACTGGAATACGCCATTCGGTTAAAAAGTGGAAGCTATAAACCAAAGGTTTTTTCAAATGATTCATTTATGATAAATCTAACAGACTCATCTTCAGGCAAAAAGATTTCAATGGGGCAATTGAAAATTTCTGAAGGAAATGAAGAACCTTTGATTTTCGATTTCAGCGAGTAGGTAAGCAATAGCCCGATCTTTCGATCGGGCTATTGCTTTAAGAAGCTAATCCCTTTTGTATTCTCTAAATTTTTATCATGGTTTTTTCGAATCCCACATTTTGTGACTGCTCAAAGGTTTTGAGAATAAACATCCCCAGAGAAATAAGTGCAAAATTCTTAATAATATACTGTCCTACCAACGTAGGGGTAAACCAGGTCTGCCAAGTGGCATCAGGCAAAATTAATACTGGTAAGAATGTTGTGACCATATGAAAGATCAATAAGTAAAATGCATATTTCGTGAATTTTGGAAAAAGCCAAACAACTCCGATGAAGCATTCGAATAGCCCAAATCCAAGACAGAAAACTTTGAAATCCAGCAATCCTCCAAATGTCTCCAGGAAAAGATTTTGGACCAGAGTTTCAGCGGGGGAGATTCCAATAACTTTTAAAATCCCAAACCAGAAATAAATAATAAATAAAGAGAAGCGACCGAGTAAGGCTGAGGATTTCATAGGGTGTATTGTTTAGATTCCCGAAACCTAAACTTTCCCGAAAGTTCTTCCAATGATAAAAATCAGGTTTTGGGTTTTTATTTGGTTAATTATTGAATCTTATGAATGATGGTGGATTGACGAAATTGTTTGTGCTTTTAATCCGAAGGTTTTGTCGAAACTTGAATGAAAACTTAGAGTTTCCGGTTTCATCATTTGGAATATAAGTGACCTTAAATTCCACTGTTCCAAAAATCAAGTTTTCATTTCTGATCCTTAAACCAGAACTAATTCCCGTATAGATGTTTTCGGTGTCTAGACAAGTGTTGCATCGAACTCTTACCATATCAAATATCCCAAACATGGCAATTCTAAACCCTATTAAAGACCAAGGAGTGAAAAGTTGAGAACCTGCTCTAAATGAGGCTCTTTCCTCAGCCTGATAGTCCCTAATTCTTAAGCCAGGTATCTGAGTAGAGTTTATTTCAAGCCACTGGTTTGTATTGGTGTTAAATAGCTTAGCCAATGAAAAGTTGATTTCATTTCTCAGTCTATAACGTCCTAGGACAAAAGCAGGTGTGAAATAGCGAAATGTTGTAAAAACTAAGGCGTCCTCTAACTTGGAGTTATTATAAAAACTAGATGAATTAAAATCTACAATATAAAAACTACCGGATGGATATCCTTTTGAATAATTGAATTTAACTCCAGTATACGGTCGCTGTGTATCTTCTTGTCTAATAATCCCAAAGGAAGGACTTAATGAATAGCCATAAGGCACATCTTCTGTTCTACCAAATCCATAGACATACTGAGTTTTAAAAAAATCTCTTTTATAAAAAGTCATTTCCGTCAAAACACCATTAATATCTCTGAAGGATCGCTCTTGATAGAAATCTTCTTGGACTGGAGTGTCTATTAAATAACCCTTAAAGGATCTGACAGCGAGGAACATTCTATTCCTGTCTTGAATAGACTTTTTTGCACCGAAATTATAACCAATCCAAAAGTCTGCGACATTGTATTTGTAGTCCAAAAAAACTGAATCAGGTCTTGAATAGACGTTTTTTGACCAATTACTACTCCATTGTCCACCACCAGCGAGTCGGGTATAGGGGGACATTAATTTTCTTTCCAGTTTCAAGCCATAGGAATATTCTTTCTCTATTCCATATGAAAAACCATCATTGATTTGAGTATAGAATAATCCTAAATCAACAAAACTTCCTAAAAAGCTTTTCTTTTCATAAGAGGCCCCAATCCCAGTTCTTGGCCTTCTATCGGTATCAAAAAGCAAATTAAATTCTAACCTTTGTCCTCGTCCATCAAGATTTGCGTCATAGGCTCTCAATATTGGTGCTGAAGTAAGATTTCCTCCTGCAGAAAACCCAATGCTGAAAACATCTTTGGTCAAAATAGTTACATCCACTGAATCGGTACCTTCTACAGGTGTAAGAATGAATCTTGAATCCAAAATGAAATCTAAACCCCTCAAAAACCTTTCATTATCCCCCATTTTATAAGGGTTTATTTTTTCATTTGGTTTAATAAATAGGTTTTGACGAATAGTTTTTTCTCTTGTATTCGTATGTAATTTGTTAGCAATTCTACCCATTTTTTGGACAATAGGCTTTTGATTACCATAAATTGATTTTTCAAATCCAACGCTTTCGATAAAGATATTTCTTATGATTTTCCCATTAAATGGCAGGAATTCCTCATCGCTATTTTGTACCAAAACAGTATCTCTATTTGATCGAGTAATTAAGCCAATTCCCTCCTCTAGGGCCTTTTTTGAAATGGAGGTTTTAGTACTGTCTTTTTTGCTTTGCGCAAAGCCGAAATTACAGATTAAGAAAGAAACCAATATTAATGCGAAAGCTCTCAAAAATTTAAACTTCTAAGTACCGGATTCGGGAATTTGATTAATTTATGAATCTTCCAGCGGACTTGTAGCTAACAGGACCTTTTTAGTGAAAAGAAAGTATTTCAAAAAGAGATTTTAAAAATTAAAATTCTAATGGTAATACCTTAAAAACTATTTCTTTGTAATTATTTTTTTCATAAATCACTCCGATTTCTTTTCTGTCAATAATTACCAAATCACTGTAAGCAGTATAGGCTGATTTACCAGGATTTCTAATTCCATCAATCAAGATAGTTTTTGGCCAAGTCTTTCCTTCATCATAGCTAAGCTTTAGGCTAAGATTATTCCTGTTTTGGGTGTCTGCATTATTAGAATGGACAAGAGTAAATCTACCTTTTGAATCGGTTAATGAGACAATTGATCCCTGACAAACAGGATCTGGAAGTTCATCTTCAAATTCTGCCTCATCCCATGTCTGTCCTCCATCAGAAGAAAAAGCTAGGATCCGCTGCCGGATATCTCCCTTCTGGTTTCGAATACTCATAATCATTCGATCATTTGGCAATTCAGTGGCAATGGACTCATTGGAACCTGGAATATCAACCGATTCAGAAATCTCGAATGTTTGCCCATGATCGTCAGTAAAAAAACCATGGGCTTGATATTCGCTGAAATTGTCCTGGGGATCTCCTTTCGAATGATTAGCAGCTACAAAAATTCTACCCTTGAACTTACCTTCTTGAAACTGAAAAGCATGCCCAGGAGTATTTGCATAATGTCTCCAATCTTCAGGAAATTTGTATTCTGGGTTGAAAGTCGGATTATTGGGGCGATGTGCTTGCTTGGTAATATTAACAGGTTTCCCCCAATTTTCTCCTAAGTCAAATGATTTCATCATCCAAACTTCTCTGACTCCCCGGTTCATTCTAATATCGTATTCATGATTATTTCCTGTATTGAAAAATAGATATACAACACCATTAGGATATTCCGGATCAAACATATCCACCACTGGTGCTGGATTGCCAGCCTGAAGAGAATCATAATCGACAAGCATTTTTAGATCTGACCAGGTTTTACCTTGATCTCTACTTCTTTTCAAAACCAAATTCACATCCCCGAAGTCAGCACCTCCATTCACTCTACCTTCAGCAAAGGCCAAAAGGTCTTGATTCGGTAATGATATGATTGCAGGAATTCTATAGATTTTATGACCTTCAGCTCCACCAATGAAGACAGTGCTCTCTTGGGAAAAACAATTGCTTTGTAAAAAGACAATCAAGAAAAAGGAAGTTAAAATATTTTTTATCATAAGATTTATATTCAAGGAAAAACGAAAATAAAGCTTTCTTTCCAATTGGAACTCGGGGTCAGAAGTCTAAATAAAATCAATAGTAGTTTAAATGCTTGAGAAACTAGCGATTGTAGAATTTGAAAATTCATTTGAAAGTATAGAAATTCTATTTTTGGGTATGCCTAGACGAATATCAGTTTCTCTTATTCTTTTTTTATTCTTTGGAGGTTTTGCTCGAGGGCAAGATTCTAAAAGTTTTCAGATTCATTCACATAACGATTATTTACAAAATGCACCATTCTGGGAAGCCTTTGGAGCTGGGGCATCTTCTATAGAAGTAGATGTGATTTTACAAGATGGTCAATTGATGGCTGCCCATGAAAAAGAAAGTATAAATCCCTCGAAAACTATTCAAAGTCTCTATTTGGACCCAATTCGGGAGGGTTTGAAAAATGGAGTAATTGAAGAAATCAATTTCACCCTACTCGTAGATTTGAAAACTGCTGCTTTGCCGACTTTGGAAATACTGCAGTCTATAATGAAAAACTATGGGGATATCGCTTTTGGAAAAGATAATCCTAGAGGCTTAAAGTTGATCATTTCTGGAAATAGACCCGATGTAAAAGAATATGAATCATACCCTGAATGGATGTTTTTTGACTACCAAAGCAAAGATTTGAATAATTCTCTTCCTTGGGGAAAAATCGGAATGGTCAGCCTGAGTTTCAGGCAATTTTCAATCTGGAATGGAAAAGGAAGGATGGTAGAAGATCAACGAGAGAATCTTCAGCAATTCATTGATCTGGTTCATTCTTTTGACAAACCAGTCAGATTCTGGGGAACTCCCGATTCCAAAACTGCCTGGAAGGCTTTCTATGAAATGGGGGTTGACTACATTAATACGGATAAACCCTACGAAGCCAATTCCTATTTGAAGAGTCTGCCAACTTCAGTTTATCAGAACCCCTCGATTCATCAAGTATATTATCCAAAATTTGAATTCGATGGAGCATCAATGCCTGTAAAACAGATCATTTTGCTGCTTGGAGATGGGAATGGATTGGCTCAGATTTCGGCAGGATTATTTGCCAACGGAAATGAGTTGAATCTGGTTCAATTGAAAAATATGGGTTTGGTTAAGACCCAAGCTACAGATGATTTTACTACAGATTCCGCTGCAGGAGCTACTGCTTATGCCACGGGAAAAAAAACGAATAATAGAGCTTTGGGAGTAGATCAAAATGGAAATCCACTTCAAAATCTCCCGGATATTTTGGATGGATTTGGATTCCGATCTGGGATCATCACTACAGATCAACTGACAGGGGCTACACCCTCGGCATTTTATGCACATCATGCCGAAAGAGACGATGCTTTGGAAATTGCCGCATTTCTACCAAAAAGCAAACTGGATCTGTTTATTGGTGGAGGTGAGGATATTTTTTCTTCTGAAATACCAAACTTAAGAGATGCTGGCTTCACTTTGGTAAAAAGTCTGGAACAAACTAATGATAGTCGGATTGGATATTTTGCTTCTAAAGGATCATTGCCTAAAAAGTTGGATGGGAGAGGAGAATACTTGTTGGAAAGTACCTCATTTGCTCTTGATTTTTTAAGGAAGAAAAACGCTCCTTTTTTCCTGATGGTGGAGGCCGCAAATATCGATTCGGGAGGACATGAGAACAGCACGTCTATGATTGTCTCTGAAATGTTGGACTTCGACCAAGTGATAGGTCAGGTGATTCAATATGCGGATCAACATCCTGGTACTTTGGTGGTAATTACAGCAGATCATGAAACTGGAGGGGTTTCTATTCCTCAGGGGGATATTGCCTCTTCTACTTTGGAACTGGCTTATCATTCTGATGACCATACCGGGATTTTGGTTCCCATATTCGCTTATGGTGC
>NZ_JAHEBC010000164.1 GCF_024642405.1 Algoriphagus sp.
AAAAGAAAAACAGGAATACAATTTGTGATTTTACTGCTTATTTTCCTTAATCCAGATTTGGGGGTAGCGCAGGAAAAATTGCCTTCGGAGGCGGTCAAGCTAGAAATTGTTTTACCTAGAGCTATTTGGGGTTCTAAATCAAAAATCACGATCACAGACTATGCAAAAGTTATAGCTAAAGAGGGAATCATTTCATCAAAAATAAAAGAAATTGAAGGGGTAGGTTTTTCAGAATCCAAAAATAACCTAAAGATATCGCTGATGGTTTCGGAAATTGAATTTGCCGAATTGGAAGGACAAGCATTCAGCTATGTAGATTATGGAGTTGAAAGTAACAATATGCTCAACCGTTTCTTGGATTTAGGGATTGAATCAGAAACAATCACTCGAATGGCTTTTCTTCCTCGTGTCAACAAGGGAACAATCAAAATCTCAACTGATTCATCCGCAACTTGGGATATGAAATTCAATATCCCAGTAGAACAAATCAGGGAAGATTTTTTGGTAGGTTACTTGACCAATGGAACGCGATCTATCAAAGTAATTCAAACCAATTTAGATTACTTGCTTAATCAAAATGATCCTATTTATATCAATGATGGGTTTGATTTTTATGAATTTGTCGAGGATGGAATATCGATCGGGGCGGTCACTTTTGAGGCTGAAAATTCTATTTGGCTCAAACCCGGCATTGATTCTTATACGCAAATGGTTTTGTGCACTGCAATGATGGCTTTAGCCTTTTAAAATGGCTTGATTTTGAATTAAATAAATGACTTTAGATTATTATTCTACTGGACTTGTAAATCTCCATGAACCACTTTATTTCTGAAAGACTTCTTTAATAGCCTCCAAATAATCAAACCCATGCCCTTCGGTGGGCTCTATATAATTTCCTTCCAGATACTCGTTCCAACAGCAAATCATTATCTTATTTCCATTGCTGTTTCTGTATTTTCTAGACACTTGTTGGGCTTCCATCAGTTTGGCTAAAAACGTCTTTTTTGTACTGTGAACATTGTCTTTGATCGGTTCACTTGGAAATCCTGATGGCTGTGGCCAAGTACCTCCCGCAGGACGCATATCCCAACCCATGGCTACGGGTACTTGATATTCAAAATTGGGATCACTTTTAAACTTCTCTGACCACATATTCCAATGTCCTTTATATGTTTCTCTCATATCTGCATAGGACTTGTTGTCCTTCTCCATAAAGTTGTGATAAACATAAGCTGTCATTCCTTCAAAACCCATACTCTTTAATCTCGGCACATACTCTTGAAGCAACTGTTTGTTAAGGTATTGACCACCTTCCCATGGTTTATTTGGGTTATTTGGTTTCCATTGGGTAGGTAAGCCATATAGTCTTTCTCTTTCTAGCATTGGGCCTGCTGTAACCGCAATGAATTTTATCCCAGCTAAACCTGCTTTTTTTGCAGTAGCTTGAGAAAGATCCAAAAGGTCTTTAAGTTTCAAACCATAGAACGCAGCACGGGATTCAGCATCTTGGGGAAAATAGAAGTATACTATCGGTCTACCATCTTTTTCTTTGAGATAATCTGCTCTTGAAAAATATTCATCGATCCAGAGTTGCGTTATTTTTTCATGAACCTTGAGATAAAGTTCCTTATCCGGTTTTTCTCCTTCATAATTCGCTTTTCTTGCTTTTGCATCTGGCGAACCTATTTCCAACCAGTGCATCCAACGCTCATTACTATCATCACACCAATTGATAGCCCATTTCATTTGTTTTTCTTTTGGAAGTTTAGCGTTGACTTCCATCATAACCTTAAGCTGATCACCCCATTCTACTAAACCTGGAACAGCCACCCTTCCATCTCGATTGGTATCTATTTTCCATCCTTTGGGGTAATAAATTTTTGATTGAGGTCCAAAATACAAATGGTAGTAATATTGCCTTCCAAAAAACCAATCGTAAACAAAAAAATCAATTCCATAACTCTTCATGTATTCCAATTGCTTTCTGATAACCTCAGGATCATCTCTTTTGTAAAATCCTTTAAGCTCAGCAATAGGTTTCCTATCGAGATACGGACCTTCGTAGGGGTATTTGGCATTGTAAATTCTTCCTTTTGGCCCCCAGATTCCAGTGTTTTGTACACTAGAACAATCCCCTTTACCGGTAATACAAGACCAAAAACTATCTCGATCAATAGTGGGATCAGGGGACGTGTTCCAGGAAGGCATATAGTAAACGCCGACTAATTCTTCGCTTGATTCCTGATAATTGGTTAGTGGGAAGTTTACATAACTTGCAGATAATGAAAAAGGGTCTAGAACTGTAGATTTCCTTTGGCAAGAGGATAAAATCCCCAAAAAAATGAAACTAAAAATCAGATTATACTTAAAAATCTTTTCCATATAATGCATTTATTAAAAATAATGCTTCTGTTCTAAAATTGCACTAATTTGATTAAACCTTTGAAATTTCTTTATTCATTATCTGAATTCCCCGCACATTTGGGTGAAGTCTTTCGAAATCCAATTGATAGGTAAAAACTTTTTTGTATCCCATATTTTCATAAAATCTCTTAGCTTGAGGCTTTTCAACCATCGCTTCCAACCAGATGTTATCTAATCCATTTGCTCTAGCAACTAGTTCAATATAGGCCATCAATTCTTTTGCAACCCCTTTTCCATGAACAGAAGCATCAAGGTAAAGTCTATGAAGCTTCATGGCATTAGGAATCTCTGTTTCCCTTGGAGAAAATGGGAAATCATATTTTAAGATGCCAATTGTCTTTTCCTGGTATTCTACAAAAAAATAATGGCTTCTCTCTCTGGAAAGCTCCTTTTTGACATTTCCAAAGTTGTAGCATAACTCTAAATACCAATCACCTCCGTCTGTCCAAAAGTCTGCATAGGCGTTTTTATAAACCCTTTGCATTAACCCAAAAAGTTTCGGCTGATCTTCTGGTTTAATGGGTATTAAGGAGAGGTTTTGATTGATATTGATCATGGGGTTTCAAAATTTCCTTCAAATTAGCAAACAATAAAAAACCACAGCCAAACGACTGTGGTTTTCAAAATGAAATATTTTTAATCTTATTTTCTTGAAATAGCTTTCTTTACAGCTTTTACAATATTCTCAGCATTCAAGCCATATTTTTCTAGCAATTGAGCCGGGGTTCCTGATTCTCCGAAGCTATCATTTACACCAACATATTCAAGAGGAGCCGGGTGATTTCGAGTTAACGTTTGAGCGATACTATCCCCCAATCCTCCATTAATTTGATGCTCTTCGGCGGATACTGCACAACCTGTTTTTTTAACGGATTCCAAAATTGCTTCCTCATCCAATGGTTTAATCGTGTGTATATTGATCACCTCAGCATGAATTCCTTCCTCGCGAAGCATGGCTTCAGCAACTACCGCTTCCCAAACAAGATGTCCTGTCGCGAATATAGTTACGTCCTTACCATCAATCATTTTCCAGGCTTTGCCAATTTCAAACTTTTGATCAGCAGGGGTGAAGATAGGCCAACTAGGTCTTCCAAATCTCAAATAGACGGGTCCTTCATGTTCTGCAATTGCTAAAGTAGCTGCCTTTGTCTGGTTGTAGTCACAAGGATTGATAACCGTCATATTTGGAAGCATTTTCATCATTCCGAGATCTTCTAAAATCTGATGTGTAGCTCCGTCTTCTCCTAGCGTTAAACCAGCATGAGAAGCACAGATTTTGACATTTTTTTCAGAATAAGCAACTGATTGACGGATTTGGTCATAAACTCTTCCTGTTGCAAAGTTCGCGAAAGTTCCGGCGAAAGGGATTTTACCACCTAAAGCTAAACCTGCCGAAAGCCCGATCATATTTGCTTCTGCAATACCTGTCTGGAAGAAGCGTTCAGGGAATTCCTTTTGAAAAGCTCCCATTTTTAATGATCCGATCAAATCGGCACAAAGGCCAACCACATTAGGATTTTTCCTTCCGGCTTCTAAAAACCCATCTCCGAAACCAGAGCGGGTATCTTTTTTTTCTGTATATGTAAATTTTAAGTCTAAGCTCATTTGTTGATTTTTTTTGGAATGGAATTAATAGTCACCGAGAGTTTCTTCAAGTTGAGACAAAGCATTCTCAAGTTGCTCGTCATTGGGAGGTGAACCATGCCACTTATGCGTACCAACCATAAAGTCTACTCCAAAGCCCATCTCCGTATGAAGTAGGTTCATCACTGGTTTGCCTTCTCGAGTCAAATTTTTCGCCTTTTCCAAACCGATAAGAACTGATTCCATGTCATTCCCATTTGGAGTTTCCATTACTTCCCATCCGAAAGCTTCAAACTTGGCTCTTAAGCTCTTTAAGTCCATTATTTTATTGGTAGGACCATCGATTTGCTGTCCATTATAATCCACAGTAGCTATTAAATTATCAACTCCATAATGCGCTGCGTACATGGCTGCTTCCCATACCTGTCCTTCCTGAAGCTCTCCGTCTCCCATCATCACATAGACTAGTTTGTCATCGCCGTCAAGTTTTTTTGCTTGAGCAGCCCCAAGAGCTACAGAAAGCCCTTGCCCCAATGAACCCGAAGCGATGCGTACGCCGGGTAGGTGTTCCTCTGTTGCAGGGTGACCCTGAAGTCTTGAGTTCAGTTTTCTAAATGTTTTTAATTCTTCTACCGGGAAATATCCACTTCTCGCCAAAACTGAATACCATCCTGCAGAGAGGTGTCCATTTGAAAGAAAGAAAATATCTTCTCCTTTTCCATCCATTTTGAAATCTGGATTGTGCCTCAACTGGTCAAAATATAGGGCTACAAAGAATTCAGCGCAGCCAAGTGGTGCACCAGGATGACCGGATTGTACTGCATGTACCATTCTTAACACATCTCTCCTGAGCTGAGTAGCGATTTTCTGGAGTTGTTCGATTGATTGTTTTTCCATTACGGAGGTTTATTTTAAGATTTGAGTGGTATGATCTTTTGTTTTTACTTTATCAATAATTTCAGCAATCTTCCCTTCTTCATCGATAATAAAAGTGGTTCGGGCTGTGCCCATATACTTCCTACCATACATGGATTTTTCTACCCAGGTTCCATAAGCTTCATGTACTTTTTTGTCTGGATCTGCGATCAATGAAAATGGTAGAGATTGCTTTTCTATAAATTTTTGATGTGATTTTTCTGCATCTGAACTAATTCCGAAAACTACAAACCCAGCTTTTTGTAGTGCTTCGTAATTATCTCTCAAATTACATGCTTGAGCCGTGCAGCCAGGCGTATTGTCTTTTGGATAAAAGTAAAGAACCACTTTCTTACCACGGTAATCAGAAAGTTTAATGCTTTCACCTGTTTCAATTTTTGCTTCAAAATCTGGGGCCGTTTGGCCAACTTCTAAATTCATATCGTTTCTTTTGAAATAAATAATTTGTTTACAAAGTCCCTTTCCACTCTGCTACATTGCCTGCCTGATCTGTAACCTTGACTAAAATAGGACCTTTAATAGGTTCACCATTTTGAGTTTCAGACCATATAACAGCTTGTTTGTGTTCGTAGCGCATCAAAAGCCATTTGCCGTTGACATTTGCTTCAAAACTATCGATGCCTGAAGAATTATCTCTTATCGTAAACCGTAGTCCAGTAGAATTGATCCGAACTGGAGTTAAGGTTGGTTTTACATCGTCGGTGGATAAAACAAAAGTACCAAAATTTCTGGTTTTAAAACGGATAGATTCACCTTCCCAAGTTCCTCCTATAAAAGACTTTCTTCCGTTTGAAGCTTCCTGGAATACAAATACTTTTTCTTTATCCCCTTTATAATCTGGGAGATTCCAAGTGATTTCCATTTCACTCCATAAATTTTCTGAAGACTCATTGATTTCAATACGAGGAGAAGAGGAACTTCCGCTTTGTTTCACTCTTAAATATAAATCTTCCAATAAAGTCCTTTCAGTAAATTTGATTTTTACATTTTCATTTGCAAAAAGGTGTTCACTATCGGCAGGGATTTTAGCATTAATTCCAACAATTACCACCTCGGAACAAACATCAATTTCTTCGGGAATTCCGAAATTCATGTCCCATAAATAGGTTCTGCTTTGAGAATTTTGGTAGGCAGGGAGCATTTCAAAAGTATGAGCTCCCACATAAAATTTTGCTAAACCACCATTTGGTGAAATTGGAGCTTTTACTTTTAAAATATGGCCCTCATAGGTAACAGTTGCTCTAGAAGGAGCCGGTCCATCATTTACATTATGCTCTAAATCTTGCCCCTGTAAAGGGATCGAGATCTTTCTGGTATTTCCATAAGCATCTTTGAGTGATAATTGATAGGTTTTTTTGATGCCAGGATCCAATTCAAAATAACCTGTATTGGGTGCTTTTGGGCTGAAATAATCAAATCTAAGATCTTTTTGTACATACAGTTTTGTGAACCTGTTTCTGTAGGTATGTAGCAAAAACTGACGGGTATAATTGAAATCAACTTTGTCCACGACCAATGAAAAAACCATGGTTGTATCCTCTGATAGTTCAAAAGTTGAAAATCCATTTCTATTGCTTGCACCATCAAGTTGATCAAAACTTTGAATTTCAAGACCAACTTGCCCTGTGATTTGAATGGTAGAAGGTAGTGTGTAGGAACCACTTGAATATACGGGTGTTACTTCCAGTCGCTCAAACTTTCCATTTACTCTTGAATCAATGTTTAAGGGAACAATGGCAATCTTTTGTGGAGTAGGGGGGGTATTATCTACTATTTCTGGAAATCCAAAAAGTAAGGGGTCTAAAGCCCGCTCTAGACTATCCCGAATCTCAAAATGTAAATGAGGCCCACCCGAACCTCCCGTGTTTCCACTATCCGCTATCCTTTCTCCTTTTTTTACGGATAATTCTCCTGGTTCAGGATAAACTTCTAATTCATTTACCTTTGCTTCATACATTTTATTTCGCATGAAATCGGTCAACTGTTTGTTGAAATTTCTCAAGTGTCCATAAACTGTGATTTTTCCATTAGGATGCTTGAGGTAGATGACATTTCCATATCCAAATGAAGAGACTTTGATCCGATAAACCCAGCCATCAGCAGCTGCAAGGATAGGTTCTCCTTCCTGACCTCCAGTTTTGAAGTCCAACCCCGTATGAAAGTGATTTGGTCTTAATTCAGCAAAGTTTCCTGCTAAATAATTTCGGACTCCAGGTTTGATCGGTGATATAAAATAGCCTTTATCAACTTCCTGCGAATAGGAAGAAATGGGAAAACAGAATATTAAAAGAATGAAGATTAATGATTTATTTAACTTCAAAATCAAGCAGTTTTTTTGTCCCGATGAATCCTTCTAATCTATCTCCTATATGAACCGGGCCAACTCCAGCTGGTGTCCCCGTGTAGATCAAATCACCCTTTTTTAACATAAAAAACTTGGACACATACTCGATGATGGTACCAAAATCAAAAAGCAATAAACTAGTGTTTCCTTGCTGGCGAATTTCTCCATTTATTTCCAAATGAAAGTCTATATTATTTAGATCTTGAAACTCAGAAACAGGAAGGAAATTTCCTATGGGAGCAGAACCGTTAAATGCTTTTGAAATTTCCCATGGAAGTCCTTTTGCCTTGCATTGATCTTGCAAATCACGCGCTGTAAAATCGATTCCAAATCCAATTTCATCAAAATATCGGTGAGCAAACTTTTTTTCAACATACTTTCCTTCTTTGTTGATTTTCAGAACCAACTCAGCTTCATGATGTATATTTTTAGAAAAATCTGGATAGTAAAACGGCGCTCCCTTTTTCAAAACCGCGGTTTCGGGTTTTAAAAACACAACAGGATTAGTAGGCTTTTCGTTTTTGAGTTCCTCTATGTGAGCCACATAGTTGCGGCCTATGCAAATAATCTTCATATGAACTTTTAATCTACGGCTTGAAAGAGCATTAATAGCGCTCCATTTTGATCGAGCAAAGTAAGCTGATTCTCTGCAATTTGATATGTTTTTGTTTCAGAAATTGCTTTTAGAATTTCATTTTCCACGCTCATATCAATACAGGCCATTTTAGTAGAAGCCCCTGGTCCAAATTCAATATTCTTAGGGTCAATTGATTTAATTTTACCCCGAATAGTATTACATCCTAAATCTCCAAAAAAAGTCAACTCACCAGCATTGAATTCAAAAATTAAAGCCTCTTTTGATTTAATGCTAATTGGATTTCGGATCTCACCTGCTTGCAGGACTTTCCA
>NZ_JAHEBC010000165.1 GCF_024642405.1 Algoriphagus sp.
CATTAATCTATTAATCTAGTATTAATGAACTAAATGACACAGTCTTGTCTTGCAACTCACACGGAGAGTAAGGCTTTTCTCAGTTTAGTTGATACCTATTGTCATTGGAAAAAAGCCCCAAATGGGGCTTTTTTATATTAATCTTTAATGATTTTATCTTGGGAACCCTGCCCTACTGTCGGGGCCAGCTATTATCTTCCAGATTATTATCTGGAAAACGACCATGCGGATCCAGGGTAATTTTCTTGATTTTTCTAGCTCCAAAATCCAAAACAGCTTCAAAAGTTCTATCACCATCAAACCAAACACTTACTGGCCAACTTACCTCCACCGTCGTTGGATCAAGCATTTTGGCATTTTGCATTGCTTTAATAGCAGGTCCATCTTCTTCAAATTCTACTTGCAATACGACAGGAGAAGGCATTTCTCCATCTTGTCTGACGGTTACAATCGTGTGTTCCCCTTCTGATTTGACTTCCTTGATAGACCCCTCCACAGACTCCGTTGTAAATAACCAATAATACCAAAACCATTCTAGGTTTTGGCCTAATTCATGATTCATAAAAAACATGTAGTCCCAGGGAGACGGATGTTTATAAGCCCAAGCTGCTGTATACTTCCTCATAGCATTTATCACTGCCTCATCTCCTACTATTCCACCAAGCATTGACAGCATAAGTGGTGTTTTCTGATATGTCTGAAATCCATAACCTGGACCAGCATAGTTGGCACTCCACATCAAAGGTGCTTCATCTTCGCTACCGCTTATCCGTCCATATCTTTGTCCATAGCCATCCAGATCATAGGGTAGGCCTGCGGCATCTGCTGCTGAAAGAATATTCATGTATTGATTAAACCCTTCATCCATCCAGCCATATCGTGTTTCGTTTGTACCAAGCATCATAGGCCACCACTGATGTGCTGTTTCATGATCCGCAGCACCTTGGTTTGAATTGATAACCATGGGATATTCCATTCCTGCACTCGGCCCATCTTGCAATGTCAACTGAGGAAATGGATAAGGTGACCAGAGTTTTGAGTAAAATTCTAATGCATGACGTGTGCGTTCCCCCGCATCTTCGAAAAACCTTTCTCTCTCAGGGATAAAAACCATATGAATCGGAATAGGGCCTTTATCAGGAATCATGGCACGAGTTGCTTTCCAAATAAACCGATCAGAAGTAGCCCATGCAAAGTCATTTACCTTATCTGCCACAAAACGCCAAGTAAGTTTTTCACCAGATAAAGTAGATTTACCTGCGCCTTTCTCATCTTCCCCTACAATTGTTAACTCTTCATCAGAATCTAACACTTTAGAAAGTTTTTGAATTGCTTTTGGAGTCAATACTTCTTTTGGATTTTGAAGAATCCCAGTTCCTGATACAATCCAACCCGCTGGAACGGTCAAGGAAACATCAAATCGACCAAAATTATTGAAGAATTCCGCTGGACCTAGATAGTCATTCGTTTCCCAACCTCTCAAATCATCATATTTAGCCAATCTGGGAAACCACTGGGTAGGTTGGAACAAGGTACTATCAAATCGTTGAGTCATTCTATGACCCCTACCATTATCTCCTCCAGGTAGTTTTGTATTCCAATCAATTTCTAATTCTACTGTACCCCCCGCTTTTATTGGATTGCTCAAAGTAATAGTAGCGACTGTTCTATTCAATCCACTTACTCGCAGTTGAGGTGACTCGTTTCGTCGGACTGGTGCTGCTTCTAAATCCACAGTCTCCCCACCTACTTTTATTCTGGTCACAATCATTCCTTCCGTCTGTTCGGCAGGAGTTGAAAAACCTCTAGGCACATCTGCTCTAAAAATATTATGATCTAACCTCAAAACGATTTGATTCAAATCATCTTTGCTATTGTTATGCACTAAAATCTTTTCAGAACCTGTGATAGTTTGAGTAGAAGGATCCAGGCTTGCATTGATGGTAAAATCAGTTTCCAACTGCCAATAATTTGGACCAGGTTTTCCCGTAAAATCTCTTGTCCCTTGCTCAAATGCTTTTCTAATTGAGTTTGTCATAGGAATATATTTTCGAATATCTCTCGTTTCCGTTTTAATAGAAGTACGAAGAGGTCTTGATTCATTCTCTTGTGCAAAAACCAAGGAAGAACTTAAGAGAAGTAAAAAGAATAGAAATCGCATTAGCTATAGAATTTTTCCAATTTGAAATATCTAATAAATATCCTATAAAACCAGCAAAGAATAAAGGTGATGAGTTTATCATTTGGTCATTCAATTAAAAGTAAGCAGAATGAACCTCTTAAAAAATCAATCCCATTTCGTCATTTATATAAAGATCAATTTCTTAATTGATTTGAGTTTTTCGAAAAAAATTGGGTTAAATGAACCTAATTTTCAATTAACCTCACCCCCTATTTCTACTTTTTTGTAGTTAATCCACCTTCCATCGACCCTCTTTAGCAAAAAAATTTGTTTAGAAACGAATTTTTCTAAAATGGGTCGCTCCTCCAGAGTTTTTATAATATTTGGCACCTGATTTTTTTTTAAGTCTTTGAATGCTAAGGTCATATGAGGATGGAAGTTTCGATCACTTAACTCATCTACTATATTTAATTCACGCTTGCAGAATGTTTTTAAATTCTTTTGAAGATTAAATAAATCATCCTTTGCATCCACATTTAAGTAGACAACTCGATCACCAAATGTTCGGACACCTCCGATTATCAGCTCCAAGGGTCGGTAGTCATTTAAAAACTGTTTTAACTTTTTTTCTAAATCATCTTCCTTTGCCTCATTATAAGTAAAAGGCATTTTGACCGTAATGTGAGCGGGTGATTTTAGTGCGTATTTGATATTAAATCGCTCTTTTAACATTTCCTTTAAAGAAGTTGCCTTTTCTTGTAAATCCCCTTCAGGAACCAATGCTAGAAAATATTTTTGAAAACTTGCCATCACTAAATTTTACCTTGAAATCAATTCTAATGTGCAAAAACAAAAAAACTATTCGATTTCCTCAATCAAAGCATTAAATTGATCATCTCAAATACCAAACTGCTATGAAATATTTTTCTAAGGCTATGATAGGCCTCGATCTTACAGAAATGGATGACATTCTTATAAAGAAGACAATTGTTTTCTTGGAGTTTCTAGGAATTGATAAATGCTATTTCGTTCATGTTGCAAAAGATTTGGCTATACCCCAAGAAATTTTAGACAACTATCCTGATTTATTGGCTCCAGGAGACGAGTCTCTCGAAGCAATAATTAAGGATAAATTAAAACAGTTTCATTTTCCAGAAAACATCGAAATAGAAGTTTTTGCTGAAGAAGGTAATCATCCTTTAGACACTTTTTTAAGATGGGCAAAAATAAAAAACGTCGATCTTATCATTATGGGGAGAAAGGAAACCTTGGAAGGAAGTGGTTCGCTTGCAAAAGGGGTAGCTAAAAAAGCTCCTTGTTCAATTTTGATGTTACAGGAAAAACGAGAGCCGGGGCTGCCAAAAAAGATCATGATTCCGAGCGATTTCTCGGAGCACACACATATGATTTATGATTTTGCAGAAAGAATTTCAGATGAATTAAAAGCAAAATTACTTCCCGTTCACATGTACCATGTTCCGCATGGCTATTCTAAAACAGGGAAATCATTTGAAGAGTTTGCTGAAATAATGAAGGAAAATGCTCATCGTGATTTCGAGAAATTTGTGAGTAAACACAACCATCCGGAACTAACATGCGATTTTGTACTAAATGATGGCGAAGATGATGGTAAAGTATTATTAGATGAGGCAGTAAAGTTAGACGTGGATATGATCTTATTAGGATCGAGAGGTAAAACCAAATCGGCAGCAATACTTTTAGGGAGTGTCGCGGAAAAACTTGTTATGGTAAATAATCTTCTTCCAATGATGATTTTTAAGAAAAAAGGAGAAACTATGGGCTTCTTCGACGCCCTTTTCAAAATCTAATCTTGCTTTCTAAAGTAAAAGCATACTTGATCCCCTTTGCCCTCTTGATTATACTGGAGGGCTTTTTCTTTAAATGCATCGATTTCTTCTTTGGCAAAGTTCTTTCCAATCAGCTTTGGGTCTAAGGCTAATCCTTTTTTGTATAACTCGGTACCCCAAAACTGGAATTCACTTGAATCAAATTCGATTTCATCTAGAATAAAGCCTGCTTTTTTTGCAATAGCCACCATTCCTTTCGTTGACGGAATCATCAAGTGGCGTGGAGCATCCAGCTGAACCCAGAAAACTCCTTCATCCTTCCAGATCTGTGCATCAGAAACTGGAGTTCTGATTAGCAATCGGCCACCTGGTTTAAGTTTTTCAAAACAAGCTTTAAGAATATCAAAAGGGTCAGGCATGTGTTCAAAGGAATGATGCATCATGATTAAGTCAAATTTTAAATCTGACTCTTCAATCCTCTTTTTCCAAATAGTCAAGGAAGGAGAAATTCTATTCTCTTCTTCAATAAAAGGATCAAAACCATGCAAATCCTGAAATCCGGAAGCAAAAAACTCATACAAAAGCTGTCCATTCCCACAACCAATATCTGCAATTCTGTCAGAAAATTTTGGCTTAATTTTCTTTAACCAATACCCAAAAGAAGGTTCAAAAAACTTACTCTCAAATTTGTAAAAAGATTTCATCCTAACTCTTTTTAAAATTCTCCGAAAAAAAGAAGAATAAGTAAGGTCTACCAAAGAATAGTAACCATTGGAATAATAGGATGAAAGATCGGAAGGTATTGTCGCCAGTTGGAGTGAACCACAAGACAAACATTCTAAATAAGTAAATTTTCCCCCCTGCCCAAACATCCTTTCTTCAGCTACATGCACTTTTTGATTCGAAGAACCACAAAATTTACATTTGTCCATCGAATCAACAGAAACTTTCATTGGGGTAAAATAAAATAGGTTGAGAGCTAATTCCAATCCAAAGCTATAGAAGATTATTGATTTATGGTTAAAGGGAAAAAATTGTCTGAAAATGGTAGATAAATCCAGTTGGGCACGGCTAAAATTACCATTTCCTAAAAAAATTAAGAAAAGATTGGTCAAGGCTGATTACTTTTGGATTTAATTGTTTCAAAAAACGCTCAGTTGAGCAAATTATGAGTTTTATTTCCAATTTATTTGCTTCATCTGACAAACCCGATTCTTTAGGAGCCAGACTAAGAAATAAAAGGCAGAAAGAATTTGAAGCCCTTTTTTATCATAGATTCAAAAAAACTGATCCTATAAAAATTTTGGATGTCGGAGGCACAGATTATTTTTGGAAAAATAGTTCCCTGCCAAAAAATCCAAATATTGAAATCACTTTACTCAATCTGCATAAAGAGGAAGTCAACATTCCAAGAATAAAAAGCGTGGTAGGGGATGCTACCAATATGCCCGAGTTTCCAGACTATAGCTTCGATTTGGTATTCTCTAATTCCGTGATTGAGCATCTTTATACCTGGGAAAATCAATTAAAAATGGCTCAGGAAATTCAAAGGGTTGGAAAATTATTTTTCGTGCAAACACCCAATAAATATTTTCCTGTAGAAGCTCACTACGCCATTCCATTTGCACAGTTTATGCCAAAATCTTTCATGTTGAAAGTCTTAACTAAAACTAGACTAAGCCGACTTAGTAAATGGGATGAAGCTGATGCAAAGCAATATCTGGATGAAATATTACTCATTGATAAAGCCGGAATGAAAAAATTATTTCCGGGAGCTTCTATCTACGAAGAACGAATGATGGGAATGGTGAAATCTTTCTCTGCTCATAATTTGATTTAATATATCAAATCAATTTTCAGCAAATTGAAGCCTTACTAGATTTGCATAAAAGCCCTCTTCTCTTTTAAGTAAATCCTGATGATTACCTTCCTCAATTATTTCTCCATCTTTCAATACATAAATTCGGTCTACTTTGCGGATAGTAGCAAGTCTGTGGGCAATGATGATTGTGGTTCTTCCTTTCATAAGCTCATCTAAAGCTTCTTGAACCAAAGACTCAGATTCTGCATCTAAGGAGGAAGTTGCTTCATCCAAAATTAAGATTGAAGGATTCTTTAAAATCGCTCTTGCAATAGCTACTCGCTGCCGCTGCCCGCCAGATAATTTCACTCCTCGTTCCCCCACCTTTGTTTCCAACCCTTCAGGAAATTTGCTGATGAATTGCCAAGCGTTTGCTTTTTTTGCAGCCAAAATAATTTCTTCTTCTGTAGCACCAGGCTTAGCATAAGCAATATTTTCCCGGATAGATCCTCCAAAAAGTAAAACTTCCTGTGGAACCATCCCGACTTTGCTTCTCAAAGCCTTCAAATCCCAATTATTGATGTTTTTGTCATCTACTAAAATGTTACCATTTTGAATCTCATAAAACCTCAATAACAATTGAATAATCGTAGACTTTCCAGCTCCAGAGTGACCCGCCAAAGCTACTTTCTCACCTGGGTTTACATGAAAGCTCAGATCCTTTAATACATCAATCTCAGGTCTGGTTGGATAATGAAAACGAATATTTTTAAAGTCAATTTTACCTTGAAAATCCAAAGCAACATCTCCACCCTCGTTTTCAGTTTCTTCATCTAGAATTTCCAACACCCTCTCTGATGAACCAATTGCTTTTTGAACTTGTCCATAAATATCGCCAAGACCTGCAATGGACCCACCTATAAATGTGGTATAAAGTACAAATGAAACCAATTCACCCACACTCATCTCTCCTGAACCTACTAAACTAGCTCCGTACCACATCACCGCGACAATGCCACCAAACAAGGCAAAAATGATAAAAGAAATAAATGCTCCCCTATATTTTGCCTGTCTCAATGCTACTGCGACAACAGAATTTAAACCTTTTCCGTACCTCGCTGATTCATAAGCCTCGCCGACAAACGATTTTACAGTACTGATTGATTGGAGAGTTTCTTCCACAATCACATTTGCTGCCGCCAATTCATCTTGAGTTTTTTTAGAAAGTTTTCTGATAAACTTCCCAAAAACCATAGCTATCAACACTAAGACCGGGAAAGTTCCCAGCATAAAAAGAGTCAGTTTGGGAGTATTGAATAATAAAAACCCAACTCCGGCCACCAATGTGATAATCTGTCTAAAAAACTCTGCAAGGGTGATTGAAAATGTATCTTGAAGCAAACTTACGTCTGCCGTAATTCTGGAAATTAGTTCACCAGTCCTTCTAGTATCAAAAAAGGTCATGGGAAGTCTAACCATTCTAGAATAAAGGGCTAACCTAATATCGCGCATTGATCTCTCAGAAACCAATGCAAAAAGCCAAACGCGAAAAAATGAAAACACACTTTGCACTGCTAAAATTGCCAACAGTATCAAAGCAATAGAATTTATATCTGTTACAATCCATTCAGTTCCCTGAGCTGCATCAATCAACTTTCCTGCTACAAAGGGAAAAGTAAGTAAGGTCAGCGAGGAAAGTAGGAGAAAAACCAAGCCTAATATAAATGCCCATTTATAAGGCATCAAAAATCGAAAAATAGTGCCGATTTTCTCTAGATTCTGCTTGGACAACTTCCTCTTTTCATGCTCTTCCAAAGCAGTGCCTCTTTGTTTTGCCATTATACTTTTTTGGTAATTGAACAGACAAAAGTAAGGGTTTTTATAGGTTTATCCTTCCTCATTATAATATTCCCTTTTTAAGATGAGTAATCTATTAAAGTTGAAATCTTGTAGGATTTTCTAAAACCAAATCAGCTAAATATTCACCCAAAGCTGCAGAATGTTTGAAGCCATGCCCAGAGCATGCTGAAACAATCCATTCATTAGGAATTTCAGGGTTTTTTTTGATGATAAAGTTAGCATCATTAGTGACCGTGTAGAAGCAGACTTCAGATTTCATAAATTCAGGCTTCAATCCAGAAATCCTATGTTTTATTTTTTCGTCCCAGAATAATTTTTGCTCCTGCAAGCTTACTTCCCGATTAATTTGATCAGGATGGTCAACTGATATAAATGACTCCGTAGCTACTTTAATACTATTCCCATCCAAGCTTGGAAAACCATAAATGAAATCCTCTGGGTCAGGGCCAAACCCCCACATATAAACTGGGGAATCATTCCATAAAACAGAATCAGTTTTAATCCAGTGAAGGACTTGTCTACAAATCTTGAATTTTGACCTATCGTCTGTCGAAACAAAATCCTTTATCCAACCTCCCGAG
>NZ_JAHEBC010000492.1 GCF_024642405.1 Algoriphagus sp.
TTTTCCATCTACCCAGATTTTGTTCTGTTCCTGTAAGTAGGCTTTGACTTGCTCCTCAAATATATTCTTATCAGTAGGATTTAATACATCGATGGAAGTGCCATGAAATTTCTCTAAAGAAACTTCCAGATCATCCCAAAATATTTTCTCTGCTATTTCTAATTTTTGGCTGGTTTGATTGTACCTGATCTCGGTGAGACTGATGAAAAAAGGGTGGGTACTAACCAGCCATCCCAAAGAAATAAGGCACATATAAAGATGTTGCATTTGGTAATAGTCTTTTGTCTTTTGTGGGAAATATCCTGTATTATTGCCGCAATTTACTTCTTTCGAAGTAGTTCTACCCTATATGAGTTCCTTTCAATTGTACTTTCGTTTGGGTGTTCAGCATATTTTGGACATTCAAGGATACGATCATATTTTATTTGTATTGGCACTTTGTGCGGTATTTATTCCTAGAGATTGGAGGAAAATACTCGTGCTTGTCACTGCATTTACAATAGGTCACTCTCTTACTTTGGCCTTGGCTACATTTAAAGTGATCAAAGTCAATACGGAACTCATTGAGTTTTTGATTCCTGTCACGATCGCCATCACCGCATTTATCAGCTTACTCCGGCCAAAGCCTGCATCGGGAAAAGGTGTAACGATCAATTATATCTTCGCCTTACTCTTTGGATTAATCCACGGGCTTGGTTTTTCCAATTACTTGAGAAGCTTGTTAGGGCTGGAGAATTCGATATGGCAGCCACTCTTGGCTTTTAATCTAGGTCTTGAATTGGGACAATTGGTTATCGTAGCCTCCTTTTTATTAGCTACCTCTATATTAGTTGGGATCGCAGGAGTGAGTAGGAAAGAATGGACTTTGATCGTTTCCTCTTTTGTCTTTGGAATTGCGCTTATGTTAATGTTAGAAATGAAATTTTGGTAATAAATCACCTTTAGTAATATGAAGAAAATAGGAATAATCGCTACCATGGCTCTTTTGAGTGTGACAAGTGTTTTTGCTCAAAACAGATCCGAGCAAAATCATGCGGAACGCTTTGAGCAGCTAGGAACAATGCTTCGCACGCCAAATGTGTATAGAACAGCTTCTGGTGCTCCAGGCCATATGTACTGGCAGCAGCAGGCAAACTATGTGATCAATGTCGAATTAGACGATGAAAACCAATCTATCAAAGGTTCTGAGAAAGTAACTTATATCAATAATTCTCCAGATCAATTGACTTACCTATGGGTTCAATTGGAAGAAAATCAACGTGGCGCTGATTCCAATTCTCCGAAGGTTGCAGAGAGCTCCATCAACAACAGAATGACCCTTCGCACCCTGGAAGGAATCATCTGGGCGAATGAGGATTTTGGTTACAAAGTTCTGGAAGTAAAAGATGCCAAAGGCAATCCACTTCCTGTGACGGTAAATAATACCATGATGCGAATCGATTTACCAGTACCTCTGAAAGCTGGCGATTCTTTCACTTTCGGAGTGGAGTGGTCTTTCAATATTACTAATAGAGTAGGATATATCTCAGGTCGTCCTGGATATGAATACTTTGAAGGCGATGGAAATTACCTCTACACGATGGCTGAATGGTTTCCAAGAATGGCTGTTTACTCTGATTTTGAAGGATGGCAAAACAAACAATTCCTAGGAAGAGGGGAGTTTGCATTGGTTTTCGGTAACTATGAAGTGAATATCACGGTACCTGCTGACCATATGGTCGGTGCAACAGGTGTTTTACAAAACCCAAGTCAGGTGCTTTCTTCTACCGAATTGGAGCGTTGGAATAGAGCCAAGCAAACTTATGATGCTCCAGTCGTGATCAGAACTCAAGAGGAAGCTACAGAATTAGAGAAAGGAAAATCAACGGAGAAGAAAACCTGGAAATTTAAGGCTGAAAATGTAAGAGATTTTGCTTGGACATCTTCCAGAAAATTCATTTGGGATGCGATGGCTGTGAAGCAAGGTGGTAAAGATGTCATGGCCATGTCTTACTATGGCAAGGAAGCGAATCCTCTTTGGGGTCAGTATTCTACCCGAGTGGTGGCTCACACCATCAAATCTTATTCTAGCCATACTTTTGATTATCCATATCCTACCGCAATCTCGGTAGAAGCTGCCAACGGGATGGAATATCCAATGATCTGTTTCAACTATGGTCGTCCTGATTCGGATGGTACTTATTCTGAAGCGGTGAAAAACGGAATGATCGGCGTGATTATCCACGAAGTGGGTCACAACTTCTTC
>NZ_JAHEBC010000166.1 GCF_024642405.1 Algoriphagus sp.
TTGAAGGAATAATAAATGACTTGCTTTCCATTATAAGAATAAAGGTCTTCCTTGTTTTCACCATGCAATCTTGTGGTGAATTTATCTGGACCTTTAATTTTCACATCACTTTGAGAAAATACTTTAATGAAGAAGTTTTCTGAATAGACCACATCTTTTGAAACCTTGGAGGTAAAACCTAAAGCTTTCATTTCTCCAAAAATCGAACTCATTCTATCTAATATTAGAACTGCAGTGGTATCAATGATCTTATCTTGAGCATGGACAGAAAACAACGGTAAGAATAACAAAAACCCAAATAATATCTTTTTCATCATAATGAATTATTTAAAAATAGAATGTTGAATTTAACAATACTTTTAATATAATTTCTATTGAAGTGTTTCTCCCAATGCATCGATTTGATGAATAATCACAAAGTCAATTAAGTTTTCAAGAGAAACTTGGGCTCGATTACATGCATCTGCTATATCCTCCCTACTCACTTGAGCAGCGAAAGTCTTATCTTTTAATCTCTTTTTAACTCCCTTGACTTCCATCCCCTCATAGGCAGTGGGGCGCATCAGTGAATAGGCATGCACAAAACCACTTAACTCATCAAAAGCATACAACATTTTATCTATTTCAGATTCAGGTTCAACACCGAAATATCTAGGTCCATGTGAGGCGATTGCTCTTATTATTTCTGGATCAATATTTCTTGATTCTAATTCTTCAATGATTTTTCTACAATGTTGATCCGGCCATTGATCCCAATCTGCATCATGAAGTAATCCAGCCAAGTACCATTTATGGCATACTTCATTCGAATAATTTTTACTTTCCGCGAATCGTCTCATTAAATGAGCCACTTGAATCATATGGGCTTTTAACTTCTCATTTTTTACCCAATCATTCAAAAGTAAAAATGCTTCCTCTTTTGAAATGACATTTCCGATATTTTCTGGTTTACCAAAATATTTTCTACCCAGAATTAAAGAATTATTTTCCATTCATATATATTTTATTGTATTTAAAACGTTATTTTATGTAATTTGAATTAAATTATTTTATACTTATCTCATGAATGACGTCAAAGTTTTAGAAATATTAAGCCAAATGGCAATCACGTCAGAATATTTCATGCAGGTGACATTAGATAAGAATGGACAAATCTTAAGTTCAGACTCTGGAATTGGTCCAATTCCATCACTTTTTGATAATTCAAAAAAGCCATTACACTTTTCTGATTGTTTTCTCTCCTCTGATTGGATCAAATATGAAAATAATAGATTAAAAGCTTGGAACAATCATCAGCAATCATTTTCAGTAGACTTACAAAAAATTAATTATCCCTCAGATAATCTCTTAAAAACAAAATGGGAGTTTTTCTTTATTTCTGAAGATTTTGGTACCTGCATAGGAATTGGACATCCTGTTGATTCAGTAAAACACTATAATATTCGCCTTGGGGATTTCATTGATACAGAATATTCTTCCTCTGAGATTATTGATAACCTTTTAGAAGATAAATTATTAGGATTCTGGGAGTTTAATCCATTTGAAAAAGTGAATACAATCAGTTCAGGGCTGGCACAAACTTTAGGTTATACTGAAAATGAAATTGAATCAATAGGGAATATTTCTTGGGAAAAGCACATTCATCAAGAAGATTATATGAGTTTAACCCAAGAATTAACGCATCATTTTAAATCTCCGGGAAATTTACCTTTCAAAAAAGAATTTCGATTGATCTCAAAAGGTAATCAGACAATTTGGGTGATGGCTTTTGGAAAAACAATTCATTGGACTTCTGAAGGTTTACCCAAAAAAGTCCAGGGAATAATTCTTGACATTACAGAGAAAAAGAAACAAGACATGTGGATGAAAGAACATCAATATTTCCTTAAAGAATTAGCTTTCCAGCAATCTCACTCATTAAGGGCAAGAGTTGCTAATATCCTGGGATTATTAGACATATTGGATATTGAAAGACAATCCGGAGAATCCAAAAGAATAGTGGATATTATAAAAAAAGAAACTGTTCAATTAGATCAAGCCTTAAAAAAGAGCATCAAAGAATCAGTCAATCAAAACAAAAGTTTTGAATTAGATTCGGATTCACTATCCTCCCATTCAAAGTAATTTATGAATTTCTAATCTTCCATTTTGCTTTCAGATAGCCCCAAAGAATCTTGGGGCTTATGCTTTTTTTCCTCTTGAAACCTCCATCATATCCCACATTTCTTTAGGTATTTGATCCAGATTATTGAATTCTCCAGCCCCTTTCAACCATTCACCCCCGTCTATTGTAATAACCTCTCCATTTACATAAGATGAAAAATCAGAAACTAAATACGCTGCAAGATTTGCCAATTCTTGATGCTCCCCTAC
Organism: Algoriphagus sp.; assembly: GCF_024642405.1. Lineage (GTDB taxonomy): Bacteria > Bacteroidota > Bacteroidia > Cytophagales > Cyclobacteriaceae > Algoriphagus. Next base: position 2,374 of record NZ_JAHEBC010000166.1, read on the forward strand.
TCTTCCTATTGGTACTTTCTTAGCTGGATCAAATTTCTTAACCAAATCACCAGGTAATAATCTGCTCCAAGCTCCCTCGGTAGGAAATGGCCCAGGAGCAATTGCGTTGGAACGAATCCCATATTTTGCCCATTCCACTGCTAAAGATCTAGTCATTGCCAAAACTCCTGCCTTTGCAGCTGCTGAAGGAACAACATACCCAGAGCCTGTCCAAGCATAGGTAGTAACAATATTCAAAAAAGTGCCTTTCTGCTTTTTCTCAATCCAATCTTTCCCAGCTGTCAAAGTGACCTGTGAAGTCCCTTTAAGAACAATATCCAAAACTGTATTAAATGCATTGGTGGAAAGTCTTTCCGTTGGACTTATAAAGTTTCCTGCAGCATTATTTAATACTACATCTATTCGTCCAAGTTCAGCTGTGGCTTCTTTCCACATACCTTCAATTTGGTCTATATCTCTAACGTCGCACGCAAACGGGATTACTTTTCCTCCCTTATTTGACATCATCTCAGAAGCAGTATTTTTGAGAACATCAAGTTTTCTTGAAGTGATCACTAAATTGGCTCCCAGCTCTAAAAAATATTCTCCCATGGATTTTCCCAAACCCGTCCCACCTCCTGTAACTAGTATATTCTTTCCTTTTAAAGCTCCTTCCCGAAGCATGCCATCTAAATAATTCATAAAATTTTTAATTCAATATTAGCCAAGATAGTCATTCGGCCTAGTAATTGAAAGGAACTATGGTTACCAAAAAGAACCTCTTATTTTATGATATGAAAAATGATATGAAAAGATTCAATTTTTTATTTATTCCTTTAATTATTCTTTTTACGGGTTGTCAAGAAGATGCTGAGAAATTCATAGAAACTGATTTGCCAACAGAAGCAGCTCAATTATTTAATATTTCAACAGCATGGAGCGAAAGTCTTTATTTCGCTTTAATAACTTTTGAGGAATTTCAAGCAATAGATTCTACAAGCTCTTTGCCTGGTTGTCCAAATTTGATTATTGAGAACGATACAAGAAAAGTTTTTCTTGATTTTGATATAGAGAATGAATGTCTTCAAACGGGTACTAAAAAAAGATCGGGTAAATTGATTCTTGAGTTTTCTTTAGTAGGAGGTACCAACCCTACTTGGGTATTAGAATATGATAACTATTCATTTGATGGAAATAGGATTAGAGGCATTAGAACATTTAGAAAAGATATTTCTAATGATATTATAGAAAATTTTAATCCCATTACTTTTAAAACCGAAAAAGATCTGACTACAGTTTTTACAGGGAATCTAAAGCATAAAAAAGGGATTACTAATTCCATTGGGATTATTTCCGGAGGAATTATCACTGGGAAAAATGCTGCCGGAAGAGAATTTTCAATTGATATACCTTTCAACCGATTAATGCTTTCTACCTGTTTTCAAAATAATGAACTAATCCCTGTAACCGGAACTGAAACATGGATTATTGAAAGAGGTTCAAATAAAAAAGCTATTCACGAATTGAAATATGAACTTATAGACTCTTGCAATGTCGCAGCAAATGTTTTGCTTTCTGATGGAAGAAAACTTCTCCTAAACCCATAAAAAAAGGCAGCTTTTTCATAAGCTGCCTTTCAATTTAATTTTAGCAATATTAATATCTGTAATACTCTGGTTTGAACGGTCCTTCTACTGTTACTCCAATGTATTCTGCTTGTTCCTGAGAAAGTGTCTCTAATTCCACACCTAGTTTAGATAGATGCAAAGCAGCTACTTTTTCATCGAGATGTTTTGGAAGCACATAGACTCCTGGCTGATATTCATCGGTATTCTGCCATAATTCAAGCTGCGCCAAAACCTGATTTGTAAAAGAATTAGACATCACAAATGATGGGTGTCCAGTAGCACATCCTAAATTCACTAACCTTCCCTCTGCTAGAATAATAATTTGTTTTCCATCTAGCTCGTAAAGATCCACTTGAGGCTTTATTACATTTTTGGTTTGGCCATAATTCTTGTTCAACCAAGCCATGTCAATCTCATTATCGAAGTGACCAATATTACAAACTATAGCTTTATCCTTCATTGCTAGGAAATGCTCTTTTGATAAGATATCCTTATTGCCAGTTGCTGTAACTATAATATCAGCTTCTTTCGCTGCATCAATCATTTTTTTAACAGCAAATCCATCCATTGCAGCCTGAAGTGCACAAATTGGATCTATTTCAGTTACAATTACTCTTGCACCAGCTCCTCTTAAAGAAGCTGCAGATCCCTTTCCAACATCACCATATCCGGCGACTACAGCAACCTTTCCAGCCATCATGACATCCGTTGCTCTTCTAATTGCATCTACCAAAGATTCCTTACAACCATATTTATTGTCAAACTTTGACTTTGTAACAGAGTCGTTAACATTGATTGCTGGCATTGGAAGCGTGCCATTTTTCATTCTTTCATAAAGCCTGTGAACCCCTGTAGTAGTTTCTTCCGAAAGTCCTTTGATTCCATTCACAAGTTCAGGGTATTGATCCAAAACCATATTGGTCAAATCCCCACCGTCATCCAAAATCATATTTAATGGCTGACGATCTTCACCGAAAAATAATGTTTGTTCAATACACCAATCAAATTCTTCGGCAGTCATTCCTTTCCATGCATAAACAGAAATTCCTGCGGCTGCAATAGCTGCGGCAGCATGGTCCTGGGTAGAAAAAATATTACAAGATGACCAAGTTACTTCCGCACCAAGTTCAACCAATGTTTCAATCAGAACTGCTGTTTGGATTGTCATATGGAGACATCCTGCAATTCTTGCATTTTTAAGTGGCTTCGAAGCACCAAATTCTTCACGAAGAGCCATTAAACCAGGCATCTCAGCTTCTGCTAATTGAATTTCTTTACGTCCCCAGTCAGCTAAAGAGAGATCTTTAACTTTAAATTTCACGTATTTTTCAGATTTTGTTTCTGACATATTATTGATTGTTAACTAATTGAATTCATATAAAACTTTCGCAAAGGTACCGCTTAAAACTTAGAATTTAAAATCAGAAAATTACTCTAAAAAGATAACTTCCTTAAGGTCAAAAAGCCTCAACTCACCTTCTTCAGTTTCAATTTGAAGTTTTCCAAAAGAAGTAACTCCCTTGATTTCACCAGTAAATATTTCTCCATCTGATTGAAACTGTGATTTTTGATTTCTCAGATACAAATGATTCAGATATTCATTTTTTATCTCTTTCAACTTTCCCCTTTTCAGCTTCAAGTAACTTTGCTCTATCCTACTTATTAATAATCTAAAAAGCTCTTTTAGATCAAAAATGTTTTCAGTTATTAGGGACATTGATGTGGCTTTAGGATATAAGAACGATTTTTGATTGATATTTAAACCAATTCCGACAATAGAATATTCCCAATTACTTCCAGAAAAGGTATTTTCTACCAAGACCCCACCTATTTTACCGTAGCCCGGTACCACAATATCATTTGGCCATTTTACTTTTACATCCGTAAGATAGTCTTCAAGCAATCCTTTAATCCCATTCGAAACACACATGTTTAAGGAGAATTGTTCGGTGATATCCAAAAAAGTAGGTCTAAGAATCAAAGAAAAAGTTAAATTTAAACCTGCTTGGGATAACCAAACATTTCCTCGCTGTCCTTTCCCTTTGATTTGGTGATCACAAATAACAATAGTGCCTTCTGCCGCACTTCCTTGCCTGACCATTTGAAGCGCAATGTCATTAGTTGAGTGACAGTCTGGCAGGAAATGGACATCTTTCCCCAAAAAAATGGTATTGGCAAGAATTTTATACATAAATTTTAGGTTCGTTGGAATATTAAGAAGATTTCCAACTCACAAAATTAAGACAATAATATGACAGCAGAAGAGCTGAGCAAAGTAATCATCAAAGGGATGGAAGAAAAAAAAGCTTCCGATATCTTACTGATGGATCTAAGACATATAAAGAATTCCGTTACCGATTTTTTTGTGATTTGCTCCGGCAACTCAGATACTCAGTTGGATGCTATATCAGATTCTATTGAAGAACAAGTGATTAAAGCAGGAGACAAAGGTCCTTGGAGAAATGAAGGGAAGAGCAGCAGGAATTGGATTTTAATGGATTATGTGGATGTTGTAGCCCATGTATTTCTGAAGGACAAAAGGGAATTTTATGGACTAGAAGATTTGTGGGGAGATGCAAAAGTTACCCGAATTGGCTAAAATGCCACAAACTTTACACAATCTATTCCGTTTTACATTAAGTTTACAGAATTACAAATTTAGCGATGAGCGAAAAAAATAAAAACAAAAAATTTATACCAAAGGCACCTCAACAAAAACCAAATTTTCAACTTTGGTTGATCATTGCGGCTGTTCTAGTGCTCTTAGGCCTAACTTGGATCCAACAAAGGTCATCAGTAATAGACATTACACAGAAGAAGTTTGAAGATATGTATATGGCCGGCGATGTCTCTAAAGTCATGATGGTCAAGAACATGGAAAGGGTAGACATCACTCTTAAACCTTCTGCCCTTTCTGAACCCAAATATAAAAATGAACTTGAATCAAGTTCTACTTTCTTTAATCCTTCAGGACCGCACTATTCTTTTCAGGTTGCTTCGGTAGATAAATTTGCGAATGATTTTGATGCCCTAAAAGAGCAAGCTGATCCAGCAAACAGAATTGATTTAGAAGTTTCTACAGAAGAAAATTGGACCAGCTACTTCAGTAGTTTTGGATTTTTGATTTTATTATTTGTCTTCTTCTGGTTTATGATGAGAAGAATGGCAGGTCCTTCCGGACCGGGTGGACAAATTTTTAATGTTGGGAAATCGAAAGCACAACTATTTGACGCAGAAAATAAAGTTAAAATCACTTTTGACAATGTGGCAGGTCTGGATGAAGCAAAAGAAGAGATCCAGGAAATTGTGGAATTCCTCAAAAATCCAGGGAAATTCACCAAACTAGGTGGGAAAATCCCAAAAGGTGCTCTACTAGTAGGACCTCCAGGAACCGGTAAAACATTGCTTGCAAAAGCAGTTGCTGGTGAAGCAGGTGTTCCTTTCTTTACTTTATCAGGTTCAGACTTTGTGGAAATGTTTGTGGGAGTTGGTGCAGCCAGAGTAAGAGACTTATTTAAGCAAGCCAAAGAAAAAGCTCCATGTATCATTTTTATCGATGAAATTGATGCTATTGGTAGATCAAGAGGAAAGGGTCAAATGCCAGGATCAAATGACGAAAGAGAAAATACTCTAAACTCTTTATTGGTAGAAATGGATGGTTTTGGTACAGACTCAGGAGTTATTGTCCTTGCTGCAACCAATAGACCAGATGTATTGGATAGTGCTTTGCTTAGAGCTGGTAGATTTGATAGACAAATTTCTATTGATAAGCCAGATATCGTTGGAAGAGAGGCAATTTTCAAAGTACACTTGAAACCAATCAAAACCAGCCCTGATATAGATCCTAAAAAACTTGCAGCCCAAACCCCTGGTTTTGCAGGAGCTGAAATTGCCAATGTTTGTAATGAGGCTGCCCTTATTGCCGCAAGAAGAAATAAGACAGCAGTTGATATGCAGGATTTCCAAGACGCTATTGATAGAACTATCGGAGGTCTTGAGAAAAGGAATAAAATTATTTCTCCCGAGGAAAAGAAAATTGTTGCTTATCATGAAGCGGGACACGCCGTGGCCGGATGGTTCTTGGAGCATGCAGATCCTTTGGTAAAAGTAAGTATTGTTCCAAGAGGTATTGCAGCCTTAGGGTATGCACAATATTTACCAAAAGAACAGTT
>NZ_JAHEBC010000167.1 GCF_024642405.1 Algoriphagus sp.
AAGGTGGATGGGCTGAAAACAGAGCCAAGGCTTATGGAATCGAAGTCAAAGATCTTCCGGCTTATTATGCCAACCGGACTTTGCTCAAGGAAGCCGTCAAAACTTCCGATATCGCTGAGGCCGCTTTCGCTTTCGTGTCAGGAATGCTTAATAAAACAACAGGAAATATGATCAACGTGGACGGTGGTTTAGCTGCCGCTTTCCCGAGATAGTAAAAATGAGTACCCATACCCAACATAACCCAGAATACTATGCTTGTCGACAAATCGGAAAGAATCCTCACGGATTCAAGGACCCCTAAATATTTGCAAGTAGTGAATTTGATCCTCGATGAAATTGAAAAAGGAAATCTCAACATCGGGGATCGAATTCCCTCCATTAATGAAACAAGTTTTGATTTTCTGCTATCCAGAGATACGGTAGAGAAAGCTTACAATGAGCTTAAAGATCGGGGAATCATTACTTCGGTGAGGGGAAAAGGCTTTTATGTAAGTTCAACGAATGTAGAAAATAAGCTAAAAGTTCTTCTATTATTCAACAAACTCAGTTCTTACAAGAAGATAATCTACTATTCAATTATTGAGACACTGGGGGATGGTGCTACAGTTGATATTCAAATCCATCATTACAATGTGAATATTTTAGAGGATCTGATAAATCAAAGTGTTGGAAAGTACAACTATTATGTAATTGCACCTCATTTCTTCGATAAAGAAACTCATCCGGTATGTGGGTGTGATTTACTTAAAAAAATTCCAAATGATAAAATTCTGATCATGGACCGAGCTGTAAAGGGACATGAAAATGAATTCCCCGGAATCTATCAGGATTTTGCAAAAGATATTTTTGCAGCTCTGGAATCAGGTCTTACTCATCTAAGAAAGTATAGAAGAATGATCTTGGTTTTTCCAAAGGGAGATATGTATCCGGTGGAAATCATCGATGGATTCAAGCGATTTTGCTTCTTCCATGATTTTGAAAATATGATCGTTGATGGTATAGATGATGAACCACTTTACAAAGGAGATCTATTGCTTGTAATAGCAGAATCCGATCTTGTGAATATCATCAAGAAGTCCAGAGAACAAGCATTGACTCTTGGAGAAGATGTTGGACTGATTTCTTATAACGAAACCCCACTAAAAGAAATTTTGGATAAAGGGATTTCTACCATTTCCACTGATTTTATTCAAATGGGAAAATCAATTGCAAATCAAATTTTAGGAAATGAAGATAAAATCCCCATTAAAAACCCCTTTAGACTAATCGTAAGAAAGTCACTCTGATTCTAATAATTATAAATGGTTCTTGAATTTTCATGAGCAAAACTCCAGTAACAGCTATTTTCGACATTGGTAAAACCAATAAAAAATTCTTTCTTTTTGATGAGGATTTAGAGGTTGTTTATCAAACCTATCATAGGCTTGAACCCGGAAAAGACGAGGATGGGTTTCAATCGGAACCAATTGATGAGTTAAAATCCTGGATGATTGAAACCTTCAATAAAGCTCGTCATATGAAGGAGTTTGATATTAAAAGAATCAATTTCACAAGCTATGGAGCAACTTTGGTTCATACTGACGAAAATGGCCATCCTGTCACTCCTTTATATGATTATTTAAAACCTTTTCCGGAAGAATTACTGAATCGATTCTATAAGGAACAAGGAGGAAAAATGGAGTTTTGCACGACTACTGCTTCTCCGCCATTGGCCATGCTCAACTCAGGCTTACAGCTTTATTTTCTTAAAAATGAAAAGCCAGAACAGTTCAAAAAAATCAAACACTCCTTTCATTTACCCCAATACTTAAGCTCCATATTTACCGGCAAGTTTGTCTCTGATTTCACAAGCATCGGCTGTCACACCGGACTTTGGGATTTTCAAAAACAAGAATACCACAAATGGTTAAAAGAAAATGATGTATTAGACTTGCTTTTACCAGCCATGGCTAGTTCCTCCGTTTTCAAGACTTTACCTGAATTCGGGAAAATTCCAGCTGGGATTGGAGTTCATGATTCTTCTTCAGCCTTGCTTCCATATTTGAAAAGAGAAAAGGAACCATTTATGCTCTTATCTACCGGCACCTGGGCGATCAGTATTAATCCATTTAATAAAAGTCCTCTTACAGAATCCGAATTATTAAAAGATTGCCTTCAGTTTATTGGGATCACAGGAGATCCTATTAAAATAAGTCGTTTGTTTATTGGTGAAGAGCATAAATATCAGGTAGATAAAATGTATGAGTTCTTTAAAAAACCATTAGGTACTTATAAGAAATTAGCATTCGAAGAAGATCGTTTTAATAAAGTAATATCAAAACCTAAAAGAGTGAGGTTTCATTATTTGAAGCCTGAAACCTATGGTCTTACTCAAGCTGAAAAAATGGAATTTGAAGATTTTGAGGATTTTGAGGATGCTTATTACAGTTTTCTGCATGAACTTACAGAGCTTCAAATTGCAGCACTTCGGCTAGTTTGGGCAGATTCAACTGTCTCAAGAATGTTTATTGACGGAGGCTTTAATGCGAATGAAATCTTTGTTGGAATGTTAAGAAAAAAATTACCTGACCTTGAAATCCTCACCAGTGATTTTGCCCTTGGAACAGCACTAGGAGCAGCTTTATTGACCCAACCAGGTTTCAAACCTCCCGCAATTTAGATCCTACTGATTAGCGGAACACTGAAAAATCAAAAACACAAGCCCCTAATACCTGTTTTATTACTAAAACATTAAAATACATGGAAGTTGCTCTCTTTATCCCTTGCTACATTGACCAGTTTTACCCACATGTGGCTCAAGCAACGTTAGAGTTGCTTGAAAAGTTGGGCTGCAAAGTTAGCTATCCTTTAGATCAAACCTGTTGTGGACAACCCATGGCAAACTCAGGCTTTGAAAGAGATACCGAAGGCACTACCCGTCAGTTCATTGAAACTTTTAAGGCTTATGATTTTATTGTGGCTCCATCAGGAAGTTGTGTTTTACATATTAAAGAACATCAACCAAAAATTGATGATTTGGAACAATTCCAAAAGGAAGTTCAATCCAAGATTTATGAACTCAGCGAATTCCTGACAGATATTCTAAAAGTTGGAACCGTTAAAGGTTCATTCCCGCACAAAATAGGATTCCATTCCTCCTGTCACGGACAAAGAGGATTAAGGTTAAGCTCCTCATCTGAATTAAATGAAGCTCCCTTTAGCAAAGCAAAAGATTTATTTGCTGGGATAAAGGATTTGGAATTGGTCGAACTTTCCAGAAAGGATGAATGCTGTGGATTTGGAGGGACATTCGCTGTTTCAGAAGAAGCTCTCTCTATCCAAATGGGGAAAGACCGATTAGCGGATCACTTGGATCACCAAGTGGAAATCATTTGTGGTGGAGACACATCTTGTTTGATGCATTTGCAAGGAATCGCTGAAAGAAATCACAAATCTGTCAAATTTATGCATCTGGCAGAAATCTTAAATCAAGCTATCTCATGAGCCATCCTAGTCAAGCCGCAAATTTCCTGAAAGACGAAAAAAGGGCCCATTGGCATGATGAAACCCTATGGTTTGTCCGTGAAAAAAGAGATATTTCCAGTAAAGGCATTCCAGAATGGGAAGAACTCCGAAAACTTGCATCCGGTATTAAAGATCACGTACTGACCAAACTTGATTATTATCTGGAGGAGCTGGAAAAGAAAGCTACCGAAAATGGAATTAAAGTCCACTGGGCTAAGGATGCCGAGGAACATAACAAAATTGTTTTGAGCATTTTGGAAGAAAAAAAATGCAAAGCAATTGTCAAAAGTAAATCCATCCTTACCGAGGAATGTCACCTCAACCCATTTTTAGAAAAGCATGGGGTAGAAGTAGTTGACACAGATCTTGGAGAGCGAATCGTTCAGTTTTTAAATCAACCACCAAGTCATATTGTACTTCCCGCAATTCATCTAAAGAAAGGTGATATCTCAGAAATTTTTCATGAGAAATTGCAAACAGAAAAAGGAAATGAAGACCCCACCTATTTGACAAACGCTGCGAGAATTCACCTCAGGGATAAATTCATGAAAGCTAAAGTGGCAATAACAGGTGTTAATTTCGCAATTCCTGAAACAGGTGAATTCGTAGTCTGTACTAATGAAGGAAATGCAGATATGGGGGTTCATTTGGCCGATGTGCATATTGCCTGTATGGGCATAGAGAAGATCATTCCTAGAAGAGAGGACTTGGGGATTTTCTTAAGGCTTTTGGCTAGATCTGCTACAGGACAATCTATTACGAATTACAATTCTCATTTCAGAAGTCCTGCTCCTGGTAAGGAAATTCATTTGATTTTAGTAGACAATGGGAGAACAAAGCAACTAGGTAGGGAAAAATTTAAAAACTCCCTAAAATGTATCCGATGCGGAGCATGCATGAATACTTGCCCGATCTATAGAAGAAGTGGGGGATATAGTTATGGAAGTACAGTACCAGGACCAATTGGTTCAATTCTATCTCCCGGAATTGACGTAAAAAAATATAGCACTCTTCCTTTTGCCTCCACCCTTTGCGGAAGCTGTTCTGATGTTTGCCCGGTAAAAATCAATATTCACGAGCAACTCTACGAATGGCGCCAAGAAATTACGAAAGCTCAAGGCTGGTCCGCAAAAGGCATGTCCATGAAATTAGCGAATGGCATTTTTAAAAGCCCTTTGGCATATAAGGTTTCAGGAAAAGTTCTTCGGGCAACTTTAAAGACATTGCCAAATAGCATTATTTACAATCCACTTAATGTTTGGGGAAAAGGCAGAACAGTACCAGAAGTTCCAAAAGAATCCTTTAAAGAATGGTATCAAAAAAATAGACCATGAGTAGCAAAAACCTGATACTATCCAAAATCAAAAACCTGGCACAAGAAGAAAAACCTTTGCCTGAAATCCCGAATTTTGAAACTCCAGAGGATTTATTGGAAACCTTTGTCAATTCTGTCAAGCTCAATAAAAGTACTTTGATTTCAAAAATGGAATTACAGGATTTAGTAAACTCAGGAGCTTATCCAAAAGTGTATTCCGGTTCTAAATTGATTGAAGACCTAAAAACATTTACGCTTCCTGAGAATCCAAAAGATCTGAATGATTTAGATCTAGCCATTATAGACGGTCAATTTGGGGTTGCGGAAAATGCTGCAATCTGGCTGGAGGATGAAAACCTCGGGCTCAGAGCGGTTCCATTTATCACCCAGCATTTGGTTATTATTTTGGAAAAATCAAAAATCCTCGGAAACATGCATGAGGCCTATACTAAGATTGGTTCTCAATTTTCTGGCTTTGGAATATTTATAGCCGGGCCTTCAAAAACAGCCGATATTGAACAGTCATTGGTCATTGGGGCACATGGTGCAAAAAGTCTCAGAGTAGTATTGGTTTAAATAAAACGATTTTCAACAATAGTCCGGAAGGTCAGATTAATCCTAGGATGATTTATTAATTTAGTGGGTGGTAATCGATGCAACCAATGGCTTTGAGTTTCACCTTTCATTATCATAAGGCTTCCATGCTCCAAAATCATTTCCACCTTTTCCTTTGACTCTTTATGTTTAAAAGCAAATTTCCGTTCTGCTCCTAAACTCAAAGACCCAATAGCGCCATTCTTTTTTAAATCCTTTTCACCATCACTGTGCCAAGCCATCCCTTCATTGCCATGATGATATAAGTTCAATAGGCAGGAATTAAAAGTCTCACCACTTCTTTTTTCAACTTTTGATTTCAACTCAATCAACTCTTTTGTCCAAGGCAATGCTGTTTTTGTATTATTGGAATAGGTGTATTCAAAGGCACATTCTGCATACCTAGCAACTTTCCTTTTTGTGATAATCCTTTTTCCAAAAATGGTAGCCTCATCATTTCTCCATTCAATGTGATTCATCAAAATAGAGAAATAATGATCTGCTTCCGTTTGGTTCAGCAATTTTCCAAAATAATTAACCTCTCCATCTTTCGGCAAGAGATTTATTTCTGGATCATATTCTAAATCAAACAATCCCATTAACAAAAATATTAAGGTCGATTTTCATAATCAGATTTGGGCAAAATAATACCCCTAAAAGCAATAATTTTAGAGGTATGTTTTATTATTTTTTTGAATGAACGGCAATTCGATTGCCCTCAGAGTCCAGAAAAACTCCCATATATCCTATATCAGGAGCAATCATTCTTTTTGGAATTTGTACAGTACCTCCTGCTTCTTTTACTCTTTTTAATTCCACCTCACAATCTTCTGATGAAAAGTAAATCAAAGCTCCCGCATGTTTACTGGTTGCATAAAAATCCTTATGAAAAACCAAGCTGCCTTCGGCCCCTTGTCCAGAATGATCACCAGGAAACCAGGCCATTTGAAAATCACCCATAACCTGCTTATTTAGTCTGCAATCAAATACTTTTTCATAAAAAGTGATGGCCCGATCCATATCTGAAACAGGGATCTCAAACCATCCTACAGTTACTCTTTTCATAGCATTCAAGGTTATGTTAACTAATCAATTTTTTAAACTCTTGTCAATTTGATTGGATAGGTTTTTCCAGCATTCCATTGGCAGACATAAATATTCTCATCCTGATCAAGGCACACATCATGACAATGTTTAAATATGGGCTGGGATTGAACCATGAGTTGTAAAACTCCATCCCTGTATTCAGGTGCTGTACCTCCTGGATTGGAGACCACGGTATTATCTTTATCTAGGATTGTAACAAATCCAGAATCAGGAGTCTGCTCTAAATATCTTAATCTAGACCAACAAACACCTGCATATAAATTATCTCCATGGATCACTGGCCGGCAAACAAATGCTCCTGGCAAAAAAATCGTTTCTATATACTCACCATCAAGGCTAAATCTTTTAAAGGAATTATGGCCTCTAGAGGTACAAAGTAAAGTTGGAGTTTTCCCTCCCCTTTGGTCTACGGTAATGCCATGTGCAGTGCTAAATTGAGCATCACCGGAACCTGGGCCTCCGAATTTTCTTTTGAAAATTCCATCTTTATCATACTGCAGAAAATACTGGGAACCATAGCCATCTGCGATATATAAATCTCCATTTGGTCCAATAGTCGTTTCGGTAGGTACCCAAGCCATTTTTTCAGTATAAATCTCCTCCTTCACCGGCGCAAGTATTTCACTGACCACCACCCCATCAAGAGTAGTTTTTAAGACCCTTCCTCCATTATCGCAAATCCAAAGATACTCAGCATCTCCTTCATCACTCAAGGTAAGTCCATGCGCTCTATCCAATCCTAAAGTCCATGTTTTCAGGAGCTTTCCAGATTGATCATAGATGATCACATTATTTTTAGCCTCATCTGTCAGCATGATCATTCGACCTTTACGATCCATGACCATTTCGTGACAGTTTGCAACTGGCACTTTCTGGGGATCAAGCATCCCCCATTTTGCATCTACCTTATATTGGAAATCACCGTGCCCGATAATTTCATCTGTATTAAATCCGAAAGAAAATGATGGTGCTATACTCATGGCTAATCCTGCGAGGGAGGTTTGTTTGACAAAGTCTCTGCGACTTGTTTTCATAGTTTCAGGTTATTGATGTAATGAAAATATTTGGCTTAAAAAGCCAAACAATCTTTGTAATTTACGAGAAACAAAACATTAAACCCAGATGAAAAAGCAGTTTTACCTTTTCTTATTCGTGATTTTTGGAATACTTCCAATCTTCCCCCTGTTTTCCCAAGAAATAGCCCTACAACTTTATTCCCTTCGAAATGAAATGAAGGAAAATCCTGTTAAATACCATGAACTTATTTCAGAATGGGGAATCACAAATCTGGAAGGAGGAGGAAATTATGGAATGACTGATATAGAATATGAGAAATTACTGGAAGAAAATAATTTAAAATTTGTTGGCGTGGGAGCAGAATATAATCAACTGACTCAATCCCTGATCCCCATTATACAAGAAGCCAAAAGATTTGGTGCAAAATACGTGACTTGCTATTGGATTCCTCATCCTGATGGACCTATCACTTTGGAAGAGATAAAAGTAGCAACGGCATTATTTAATCAAACCGGAAAAGAATTAAAAAAAGAAGGACTTGTGTTTTTATATCATCCTCATGGCTATGAATTTGCTCCAAATCCAGAAGGGAAAGGTGTGATAATGGATTATATG
>NZ_JAHEBC010000493.1 GCF_024642405.1 Algoriphagus sp.
AGTTTTTGGCTGAAATCCCGGAAAAACTTAATTCTTTAAAAAATACTTCTAGGCCAGCTTGTTTGGTAATGAATGATTCAAATTCTGGAATAGAGTTTTCAACCATATTTTTACTTCTTTCGGGCCAGCCACATTTATTTATCCTTCCTCGAGCAAGAGTGAATAATTGGAAAAACCTAGTACTCCCTTTTTCAGATTCTCAATTAAATGTCTTGACTGGGGCGGTTTGGGTTATTAATCGGGATTTTGAATTTATTCAACAAAATCAAACTGCCTCTGACACCATTCAAGTATGGACTGGAAGACCTGAGACACATTCTTTTTCTTCAATTTTAAGGTCTAATCCAGAGGAATTAAGAAGGCTAAATAAGTTTTTTGAAAAAGCCTTTGAGGGAAACCCTTCAGATATTGAGTTGAAAATCAATCCAAATGATTCGAAAGCTTCCTATTGGTATGTTTCCATTAAACCGATTTTTGATTCAGCAGGCTTGATTAGTACAGTTGTGGTGAATGGAATTGAATTGAACCGATTGAGCAAGCGTCTTTCTAATCTAGAAGAAGAAAATGCACTATTGAAAGACTTGGTGATGAAGCCTTCGCATATATTAAGATCTCCACTTTCTTCAATGTTAGGCTTATTAGATTTGATTGATCCGCAGCAACTTGATCGTGAGAATCAAAAATACTTTTCTTACCTAAAGCCTTTAGCACGCGAGCTTGATGAGGTAATCCGAACAAATGCGAAGCGGATCAGTACCTTGGATTAAAACAATCCCCTTAAATCGATTTTTGAAAGTTTTGCTGGTACTGTAAATCCGCTTAGAGAAATCTGTTCCCCAGTAATTATTACTTGTCCTTCTTGATCGAAAATTAGCCCTTCTGTTTGAGAAAGTAACGAAGGGCTTCCTAGAAATATTCGATTGGACTTACCGCTGAAAAAAGCAATCCCTGAATACTTCGAAAAAAGCCAAATAAAGGAACGGGAGGCAAGCCCAGCATCTTCATACCCCAATAAGCAAATATTACCAAGTTGATCGATACTGGCTGCGGTAACTAGTCCTTTTATGTCAAAGCCACTAGTTAGAATAGCAGTTCCTGATGTTTGGTTGGGATTTAAAGTATAGTGATTTGTTTTTTGATCCACTCTGTTCTTAGTAAATAAATGAAGCTGATTAGAGGCAAAGAAAAAGGCCTCACAATCGAAATTATGCTTTCCTCCATTTCCTGAAAAATCAGTTTGATCAGAATAAGTGAAATTGATTTTTTCTCCTGTAACCTCATCTAATGTCAGAAGCGAGGCAATTGAAATTTTATAGATCGCTAAATCTTTTCGAGTTCCGTTGTTATTTCCAAAATCTCCAATAAATAAATGCGTATCACTCTGAGCCAAATCTTCCCAGTCAGAATTGGTTGCATTACTAACGCGAATTGTTCGTATTACTGCACCTGTGTTTGGGTTTAATTCAAAAATATCATTGGTATTTCCACCGTCATTGATTGAGAAAAGTCTGTTTTGGATAAATGCAAGTCCTGAATTTTCATTCTGGGAAATAGGCAATTCCGATTGAATTTTTGGTGATAGATTCGTAGGTATCCCCTTCTCAGAAATCAAAAGTTGGTTTTGATCTAGAAGAAAATCGTCTTGAATAAAACTTTCGATATCAGATGGATCATTGGGGTTGTCAAGGCCAAGATGACGATGTGTAAACGGTTTGGGCTCCCAATCAAAGTTGAAAGAAGAGCTGCCATCCGATAATGGGATTTTTACTTTTTGCCCTGCTCCAGAATTGGAATAGAAATAATAGAATTTTCCCTTCAGCTTTAATTTCTGATTAGATATAAAAAGTTGAGGAGCAGAATTCCCCAAGTTTTTATTGGTAATAGTAAATAGTCCAGCATCTGAAGTCGCTGTTAATTGGATTTTTTGATCAGAGGTGTTTACTGTTAGGTTTTGTTTAATCCGTAGGGGCAAAAGAGAAAAAGAATCTGTGATACTGGAACTTCCCGTCAACTCATAATTCCCTTTAGGTAATGAGATGGAATATGGTGAAGTAAAATTGTTCGGATTGATATCTAGGTTAAATTTTTCACCGGAAGATGCTAGAAATGTCAAACTGAGCTTAGGTTCATATTCATGCTCCCAAGTATTGTCTGCGCTAATTCGGGAACTAGGGAATTTGGAAGGCTCGAGGAGTTCTATTCCGGAAATTATCACATCCACTTCCCCATTTACCGGGTCT
>NZ_JAHEBC010000168.1:0-540 GCF_024642405.1 Algoriphagus sp.
TCCTTTGATTTTTTTTTGAATTGATGTTTGAGATTCCTGGTAAACAAAATGTTTTGTGTCTTTGACAAGAATAACTGAAAGTAGAAGTCCAATTATAGATGCTGCAATTCCTATGAAAAATGGATAGGGGGTTATCCCAAAATTTTCTGCAAGAATTGCCGAAAAATAGGCACTGATTCCCAAAGATAAATACCCGGCAAACTCGTTCATTCCCATCGCCAAGCCTCGCTCTTTTTCACCTACCAAGTCAATTTTCATTATGACAGTGCTTCCCCAAGTTAGTCCTTGGCTTATTCCTAGGAGTATATTAGCAACTACTACAATAGACCAGCTGCTTGCAAAAATTAATAAAAAGGGGACAGGTAAAGCCAAAATCCAACCCAAGATTAAAAGGTTTTTTCTTCCAAAATCATTGGCAAATTTTCCTGTGAAGTAATTCGTGAATGCTTTCGCTAAGCCAAATGCGGCAATAAAGGATAAAAAGGCTGAATTGGAGTCTAAATAAAAAACCTCAGAAGCATATTGAGGGAATATTGATCG
>NZ_JAHEBC010000168.1:550-8129 GCF_024642405.1 Algoriphagus sp.
AACCAATGCATTGACAATCACCAATATTAGAAATTGCTTCCAGTTTTCTTTGAGACCTAATATTTTGTTGGACAAAAACTTATGATTTTGTACAAAGGTCTTTCATCCCATATTCCGATCCTTTTACATTTGTTAAATAATCATCGAATATTGGCTCTGATTCTGCTAAGGCTTACTTGAGTGATGCCCAAATAAGATGAAATGTGTTTTAATGGGATTTTTTCCAATAATTCTGGAAAATCACTTATCAGTTGAATGTATCTTTCCTCAGCACTATGAAATTGGAGGCTTTCCATTCTATTGACATATGACACATAGGAAGCTTCCATGATTTTTCTAAAAAGTCTTTCTATTTCTGGAAATGAATTAAAAAGAATTTCCAGCTTTGAAGCTGGAATTCCAATCAATTTTGTTTTCTCAATTGCCTGAATTGCTTTTTTGCTTGGATTTCCAGTAAAAAGACTTTCAGCTCGGATAATCATGTCATTTTCAAAAGCAAAGTATTCTGTTACTTCGATTCCATCTTTTAGATAATAAATTCTTGCTAACCCGGCAGTGACAAAATAGTAGGTTCGGCAAGTTTGTCCTATTTCCTGAACATGTTTGTTCTTTGGAGTTTCTATTAAGAAAGAAATTGCTTTTAAAGCTTCTTCTGCATTAGAAGATATTTTTTGTATACTATTGAAATAGGTAAAAAGTGATGGAGTTGCATTTGGTAGAGACATGATTAAATGTAAGAATTTGGACTATCCAATTCTAAATTTTATCCAGGCTTTTTCTACTTTGACCTTTGTCCTTTTTAAATTCTGAAGGAGTCATTCCTGTTTCCTTTTTAAACTGGGTGGATAAATACGCCACGCTCGAATAGTCCATCTGAAAAGCGATTTCTGATAAAGTCAATTCGTCATAAATTAAAAGTTCTTTTACTTTTTCAATTTTCTGCTTCGTGATGAATTTCTCTATTGTAATACCCTCCACTGAGGAAAAAAGTCTACTTAAATAAGCATAATCATGATTCAGTTTCTTGGATAAAAAAGTTGAATAGTTTGTCAAGAGTGAATGATCAGAAAAATGGATTTGTTCAATCAATAAAGATTTGATTTGCGAAATCAGTGCTGATTTTTCACCTTTTAATAGTTCAAAACCTTGGTCGCTAAGACTAGTAGAAAGAATTTTTTCCTGAGAATCATTGAGGACATGGGCTAAAGTAGCCTTACCTAATTCCACCTTGTGATATTCCAATCCCAATTTGTTCAAGCTATTTTCTACCGCTTGAATACATCGTGGACAAACCATGTTTTTGATTAAAATTTCTTTTGATTCCATCTTGGGATCTATTCTTAGAATTCCTTTTCTCCAAATTCACTTTTCACGAATTTAGCTTTGTTTTTGGAACGATTAAGGGTGTAAGAAAGGTTCAAAATGATCATATCCACTTCCTGTATATAGTTGGTGGTTGTATAAAATTCACCATCTCGATAAGTGGTGATTCTTTGCTCATTGGTTTTCAATAATCCCATATCAATGTTTTGCCAGATCAGGTTCGCAGATAATCGGCTATCCATCCAAGTTTTTTTTATGACAATGCTTGGAGTGTAAAATCTTGAATCTTCACCTTGTGCAGTTACTCGATCAGAAAGGTAGTTTAATGTACCTTGAATACTCCATGATTTAGATAAGGTAAATGTAGTATTGATGTTGATAGAATAGACCCAACTTGCCGTATTTACAGGACGTTCGTCAAATTCGCCTTTGATAGTAAAGCGATAGAGGTTAAACCCACCGAAAACTTTCCACCAAGAAGTGGGGAAGATTTCAAGGCCTATATCGATACCGGTTGATTTTCCGGTTCCCACATTAGAATAGATTCGATTTAGAATTGTGTCATTGTAAACAGTATTTACCCGATTGACTAGATTTTTTACGCTAGAATGGTAGGCTGTAGCATAAAAACTTGATGCATCCCAAGTTTTAATAATTCCCAATTCAACTTGATTGATGAATTCGGGAAGTAAGTTAGGATCTCCTTGTTCTAAAGTTTCACTATGTTCCCGTTCAGGGAAAGGATTCATTTTAAATGTGGTAGTGCGCTCCACCCGTTGGCTGAAATTCGCTTTCAGTTGTAAGCCTTCCTTAAGTTGATAACCTAAATTTGCACTAAAAAAAGGGCGGATAAAATCGTACTGATAGACAGTGTCAACTATTCCTGCTTTGTCTTCCAAATCAAAGTCTCGGTCCATAGTTTCCAGTCGCAGACCAACTCCATAGCTTAATTTTTCGAACTCTTTATCCAGCTGAATATATCCTGCATGAATATTTCTTTTAAGCTCCACATTGCTGGAAAACTCCGGTACCAATTCATATTCGCCAGTCTCATTATTTTTTCTTTGGTAAAGAAAATCCCCCTTATGATCCAAACTTCTAAATTGGTAACCAGCGAGTAATTGTCCAATACTCATCGGTTTGAAAGTGTAGTCCAGATTATATCGGATTCCATTTAAAGGATTATCATTGGTGTTGTATTCTTCTTGGTAAACAATAGATAAATCCGGATACCCTAAATTCAAATTGGAAGTGGGACCACCAAGCATACTATACTCATAAAGAAAAGAGGTACTTATCTTAGATTCATTTTCGAAGCTGTGAGAATAATCTAAACTTCCTAGAACTACATCCCCTCGTCGACTTTGATTATTCGCGTTGAAATATTGAAAATTGTATAGTTCTTGGCCATTTGCTATTGCATGATTATCAAAATATAAAATATCAGCAGTCCTTAGTTTATCCCTTACTGCCCCATAAAAACCCAAGCTAAATGAACTTTTCTTGTTTGGACTATATCCAATAGTAAACCTTCCAGAATAGGTTTTTTCATCGATGCTTCTTTCTCCTTCTGAAGGAAAATATGTGGTGGTATCCCCTGAAATAGTCCTAACATCTCCAACTCTTCTTCCTGCAATGTCATTTCTTTGGAAACTTGCACCAACAGAAATATCCCACTTTCCTTTGAGATAGTTTAGATTGAAATCTGCTCCATAACGTTTGGCTCTTTCCGCATTTCCATAATTTTCGATAGGAGGAAGGCCAAGTTTAGAATTGAATTGCATATACAGACCATCTGTCGTTCCTGACTTGGTAATCACATTGATCATTCCAGATTTCCCCTCAGAATCGTACTGGGCTGATGGGGATGATATCCAATCTATTTTTTCTACACTGTTGGCAGGTAGCTGGTTTAGAATCATCATTGGGTCAGATTGAACTGGTTTCCCATTGATCATGACTACAAATCCGCTAGTTCCCCTGATCGAAATTTGACCTTCTCCATTGATTGCCACTCCAGGAAGATTTTTAAGAATATCTGTTGCTGTACCTCCTTGTGCTGCCTGGAAATTTTCAGCTGCGTAACTTTGCTTTTGTAAAGTGAAATTGGTGCTAATTCTTTGCCCTTCGACTTCTACTCCTTCAAGTAATTCCTGAGCAGGTGAGATTGTTAGAACGCCAAGGTTTTTGTTCTCTCTTTTTCCAAGGTAAAAAGAGGGGATAGTTTCACTTGTGTACCCTATGTAGGTAATCAGTAAATAATAATCTCCTTCTTTTAATTCCTTAATTATGAAAGTACCGTTTGGGTCAGTAATACCTCCATTGACTAAAGTACTGTCTCCACTTTGATATACTGCCACGCTTGCAAACTCCATCGGAACTTGACTCTCACGATCATGAATCACGCCCATCAATTGGCTTTGTGCCTGTAACCAATTGGTGCAAAGGATTAAAAAAATAGCTAGAATATAGGGCCTCATCTATTTTGATTTATATCAAAAATAAGGATGTTTGATTTAATAATAATTTTTTATTCCATAACTGGAATTCGAATATTAAAAGTTGATGTTTTTAGGAATTTACTTGAAAGAACCCTCGTCATTAAAGAAGCAGAGTAATCAAATAATAAAATAAACTGGGGCAGAGTAAACAGCCTAAACCAGTGTAAAATGTAGCAGTTACTGCTCCATATGGAACCAATTTTGGGTCTGTAGCAGCTAATCCTGCAGCAACTCCTGAGGATGTTCCCATCATCCCTCCAAATGCCATGGCTGAACCAGGAGATTGCAAACCGATTTTTTTTGCGAAAATGGGAGTAAAAATGGTGACAGCTATGGTTTTGATTAATCCAGCACCAATGCTTAAAGCGATTACTTCCGAACTGGCTCCTAAAGCAGCACCTGTGACCGGTCCGACAATATAAGTACAAGCTCCCGCACCTATGGTGCAAAGATCAATAGGGTCTCGATAGCCCCAAATAAATGCCACAACAACTCCGGAAATAAAGAAAATCAAAATGCCAAAAACCAAAGAAACCATTCCAAGAATTCCTGATTTTTTGACCAGAAGATAACTTGCCCCAAGTGCTGTAGCCACGATTGCAAAATCTCTGAACATGGAACCTCCTAAAATCCCGATTCCATTGAAAATTTCTATGTCAGCTATTCCTTTGTCTCCTCCGGTGAAAAATCCTCCAAAATATCCTAAGACCAATCCTAAAAAGATAGCGATCGCTGAACCGGGAATTCTGGATTTTAATAGGTTTTTAGAAAGCCAATTGGATCCCAATGTCAAAATTCCAATGCATAGGAAACCAACGATCAAGCCATTTTTGTCAATTACTTTAAGCAATTCCTCCATGATATTTATTGCTTAAATCTTTTGAGTAAAAATGGAAAAAATAGGAAGCCTAAAACGACAGGAAGAATTCCGACTAGGATGGCCAAATTACCACTTGAAATGGCAGATTTAACATTTAAGCTTGCTGCCATTGCTATAACTACTGGAATGTACATTTTATTCCAAAAATCAATTCCTTGGATGGATTCTTCTTTCCACCAGCCTTTTCGTTCAAATAGTTCTTTTAAAAGCATTAAAATCAACATCGCAAAGCCTACACCTCCCACATTGGAATTAATGCCGAGAATTCTACCCAAGAGTTCACCCAGCCATTGACCTAAGAGGTAAGAAAAAGAGAGTAATGCTAATCCGTATATGATCATAGGTTTTCAAAAAAGCTTTTTCAATTCGTTTTTGGTCACTTTGCCCATGGTATTCCTTGGCAAATCAGAAATGAAAATGTATTTCCTAGGCGTCTTGTAAGCTGGCATTCGTTCTCTTATCCAAATATTTAATAGATCAGTGTCAAATTCATTTTCTACAACCAATGCTGCCACAACTAGTTCTCCCCATTCTTCATTCGGAATCCCAACTACGCCACAATCTTTGATTTCTGGATATTTTCTCAATACTTCTTCTATCTCAAGTGCAGAAATTTTATAACCTCCAGATTTAATGATATCGATGGAGTCTCTACCCAAGATTCGATAGTAGCCATCTTCAAAAACAGCAATATCACCGGTTTTAAACCATCCGTCCTGAGTGAAGCTTTTGGAAGTTGCCTCGGGTTTGCCCCAGTATTCTTTAAAGACAGAAGGACTTTTGATCTGAATCTCACCGGCCTCACCAACTTTAACCAGATTCCCATCTTCATCTACGGTTCTTAGTTTGACACCGGGAAGCGGTTTGCCAATATAACCTGCCCTTCTTTCTCCCTTGTAAGGGTTGCTGACTGCCATACCAATTTCGGTCATTCCGTAGCGCTCGAGTAAATAATGACCAGAAATTTCTTTCCATTGTTCCATTACTGACACTGGAAGAGCTGCTGATCCTGAGACCATCAACCGGAAAGAAGCCATAGCCTGTCCGAGTTTTTGCTGTTCTTCTTTTGGAAGCTTTTCCCATTCTGAAATCAACTTGAAATAAATAGTTGGTACCGCCATGAATACGTTAAGATTTCCCTGAAGGAAGATCTTAAATACTTCTTTGGCACTGAACTGATTTAGGAATTCTACAGTCGCTCCAGACCACAGTGCACAACAAAGAACATTGATAATACCATGCACATGATGGAGCGGTAATATCTCAAGGATGTAATCCTCGGAGCTCCATTCCCAGGCATTCACCAATGTAGAAATTTGAGATTCTATGTTGGAATGAGTTGTTAAAACGCCTTTGGGAAGAGAAGTAGTGCCGGATGTGTAAAGAATCATTGCTCCCCTAGATTTTTCAATTTCCGGAAGAGGTTTAGACTTTTGGTCAAAAATCTCAGAAGTGGAAGAAAACAGTTTGGAGGAATCCTCTTGATAAACTTTTAAAGTTTCTACATATTCGTTTCCAACTAAAATAATTGAAGCTTTAGTGTCTTCAATAACATATTGTAGAGAGGGGAGTGGATAGGTGATACAAAGCGGAACAGCAATACCTCCAGCTCTCCATATTGCCCATTGTACAGCGACATATTCAAAACCAGGAGAGACCATAAATGCAACTGGAGCCTCCTCGAGATCACTTTTATCATTCAATAAAAAAGAAGCAATTTCTTCACTTCTGTCTAAAAGATTTTGATAGGAAAAGGATTTTTTTTCTTCAACTATAGCAGTTTTTAAAGGGTTTGATTTTGCATTTTCTATGAGTTGGAGCATCGGATATTAGTTTGTGAATTATGACTTCAAAACGAAATATGGTTCTAATAAGAAATTTAAATTGTTGTATCCCGCTTATATCTTTTAGTAATAATGTGGACTAGAGTTTGGCTTATTTTCCCAAAATATTTAAAGATCCCACATAAAAGTTAGGATCAACTTTTAATTCGATATCCGTATTGGAAAGTTCAACACTAGACCAGCGGGTCGTTGGTTGAAGCCAAAGTTCATCTCCAGATTTGAGTGTGACTTTAACAGGCATAGAAAAAGTCTGTATAGAGTTTTCCCATCGGAAGTTGAGTTTATTGCCCTCAATGTAATAACTGAATATTGGAATTCTTATGTCTCTAAGGTATTGATCAAACACGGAGGAAAGGTTCACATCAGCCTGCTCACTAATATAACTTTCAATTTGTTTGCTAGTAACTGTCTGATGATAAAACTCTTCATTCAGTCCACGCAAAATCATTCTCCATTTTTCATCATCATTGACAATTTGGCGAATGGTATGAAGCATGTTTGCACCCTTATAATACATGTCCCCAGAACCTTCTTGATTTACCCCGTATGGACCAATAATTGGGCTGTCATTATTGATGTTTTTTCTGGTTCCTAAGACATAATCACTGCTCGCCTCTTTACCATAATAATAGTCCAAAAACAGATTTTCTGAATATGCTGTAAAACTCTCATGAATCCACATGTCAGCTACATCTTTGTAGGTAATGTTATTGGCAAACCACTCATGTCCGGATTCATGAATGATGATAAAGTCAAATTTAAGTCCCCAGCCAGTTCCACTAAGGTCTCTTCCAAGGTATCCATTGGCAAAATTATTTCCATAGGTAACCGAACTTTGGTGCTCCATTCCCAAATAAGGAGCTTCAACCAATTTGTAGCTGTCCTCATAAAAAGGATAAGGGCCAAACCAATGTTCAAAAGCTTCCATCATTTTTGGGGCATCTTTAAACTGGCTTTTAGCTTTTTCAAGATTTTCTCTCAGCACATAATAGTCCATATCCAAAGGCCCTTTTTCGCCTGGATAAGTTTCT
>NZ_JAHEBC010000169.1 GCF_024642405.1 Algoriphagus sp.
TTGGATTATAGTTCAAATTAAAAGCCCCCAAAGCTGTTTTTAATGAGGCTGCATTATTACGCTGAGCCATCGGAATTCCCATATCTTCTCCACTAAGGGAAATTGAAGACCCTGTCCTACTGCCCAAACCAGACATCCCTCCACTGAACCTAAAGTAATCTTGAAGAGTAAATGGGAGTTCACCGACATTATTTGCATCGGCAATTAAATTCAGGTTCAGTTTGGGGGAATAGTAAAAAGAATTAGCATGTCCTAAATATCTTTCCTGAGGTCCTCCTCCAGCAGTCAAATCCCCGAAAACCATCCGCTTTTTCCCATCTTTCAACTGAATATTCAAAGCCAATGATTCGTCATTATCCAATCCACGAATTGGAGCCACTTCATTGAAATTTTTCAAAACCTGAACCCGATCTACCGCATTCGCAGGAAGGTTTTTAGTAGCCAATTTGGTATCTCCGTCAAAAAAATTCTTACCATCGACCATGACCTTATCCACTTTCTTCCCCTGAACTTTCACTCCTCCATCCTCATCAACTTCAAAACCAGGCAACTTTTCTAAGACATCTTTCAACTTACGCTCTGTTCCTGTGGTGAAAGCATCTGTTTTGTAGGTCAAAGTGTCTCCCTGCATAGTCACTGGGAGTTCGGTCACGACCTCCACCTGATCTAGCATGGTTTCATCAGTGGATAAAATAACCTGAATCGGTTCTTCAGGTGACCATTCCCTCAACACTCTCTCAAATTTCTTATATCCCACAAAAGAGATTCTAAGTAAATATTCCGAACCAGGTGTTAAAGCCAGCTTAAACCTCCCATCTGCATTGGTGATGGCAAAGGCACCGATTTTTTGAGTGGTTTGATTTACCGCAACCACGTTAGCATAACTAATTGGCTGATTCAAGGAATCCAGAACCTGCCCAATCAGATTTTTAGTCTGGGAATAAGAAGAAAAAGAAAGGAAAGTCAAGAGGAAAACTCCTGTAAAAACCCTAAAAATCAATTTCATGTTGGTTTAGTTTTCTTGAATTTGAAGGTTCTTTAATTCCCGATTTTAATGGTCATTTGATGTTCTCCCCCTGGCTTTCCTTGATACTTTTTCATCATTTCCTGCATCTTCTCATCTGCAAGAGCTCTATATTCGTCAGCAGTCATTTCCTTTCCTTTTTTAGGAACTAACAATTCAAATTTCTCCGTTGGATTAAGCACAATTTTCTCGCAAATCATCGTAGTTCCATTATTTTGTAATTCCAAAATCAAACCTGGAAGCCCCCAATATTCAGAAGGTCCATGACTGACAGGAATTTGGTCCGTATACCAAGCCTCGATCTGAACTGTATCCTTTACCACTTCCATTTCTTCCATTCCAGTGGAGAATCTTTTGCTATCCACGATTTTAGAATAGGTTGCTTTTTGGACTGTATAATTCCCAATTGTTTTGGTCTCTCCGGTCAATTCCCAATCAAATACTTTCAGGTCGTCTTTGACCAAGAATTCTTTACCCATCAAATCCTTTTCTTCCAGATATTTCTGCTCGGCCAAATTCTTATACAAAACCAAATCACCACTTCCTGAATTAATAACGATGGTTGCTCCACCTGAAGAAGCTGTAGCAGGACCGCCCCCAAGGCTTTCTGCTTGCTTCCAATTTGATTCTCCTTGATTAAATGTCAGCACATACTCTTTCTCCATTTGCTTTTTTAATTGTCTTTGAATATCTGCCATAGCTTCTGGAGCCATTTTTGAACTATCCATGGAAAATTTGAAACTTGAAGAAGATTTGTAATAGGCAATCCCTGTTAATCCCTGGGCATTCGACGAACTGACAAATCCCATTAAAACGATAAATCCGAGAAGTAATATTTTAGCTTTCATATGAGTTTTCTTTGATACAAACCAATAAAAACAACCTTAACAACTGAGTTAAGCAGTGTTAACGTCTGTTAACTCAAGAGTTTTTCCTCAACTTTGATCCTAATTTAGCAATGTGAAAAAGCTGCAATTCAAGCGTATAGGTATTTTAATAGGCTTCACACTGATGGTTACTATCGGAGTGCAGATCTATCGGAACATCTCTCAATTTAAACTGATCGAGACCCAGCTGACCAAAGATATTCAGGTTAGTCTGGACAATGCCTTAGAGGCCTACTTTGCTGATTTGGCAAAAACAGATATGATTACGCTTACAGAAAGTCAGCCTCGTAAATTTGATCTGATAAATGCAGATTCTACTACAAAGGATAGTGTAAAACAGAATTTTTTTCAGAGCATCGCGAAAAGCAAAATTGTTATGAAAACACTGGGAGGATTGAAAGCGATTGATTCTCCAGAGGCTTCTTGGTCTACTTCAGATAGCCTAAATCAAATAGATTTCTTTTCCGAATTGAGTTTTGATTCTGCTAATGATATGATGGTGGATGAAAAACATCGGATCAATATTTTCAGAGGCTTGGAATCTGCTGACAGCATTCACCGACTGAAAGCTTTAACCAATACGATCATCATTTCTATTACCAGGGACTCTCTGGATTTTGAAAAAATCAATGAACTTTTCCGAGCTGATTTAGATAGAAAAGGGATCAACATCAATTATGGATTGCTTCAATATGAAAAGGATACTATTGCTGGATCATTCAACTATCCTGCTTTGTTGGATATGCCTTTTAAAGCTGTTACAAAATCCACTTTTCTTCCACGAGGACAATTTTTGGAACTTTACTTTGAAAATACTGCACTGAATGTATTAAAGCGTGGCCTATTCGAAATTCTCACTTCCTTATTGTTTTTGGGCATCATTTCTTATGCCTTTTATTATCTCTATCAAACCATTAAAAATCAAAAAGAAGTCGCTGAAATCAAGCAGGATTTAATTTCAAACATTACCCATGAATTCAAAACTCCGATTGCAACTACGCTTTCTGCCATTGAAGGAATAGAACAATTCAACCCGAAGAATGACCCTGAAAAGAACAAGCGCTACTTAGGTATTTCCAAAATGCAATTGCATAAGTTGAATTTGATGGTTGAAAAGCTTTTGGAAACCGCAACGTTGGATTCCGAGCAATTGATGCTGCGAATGGAAGAAATTGATCCCGAACCAATTCTACGTTCCTTGCTCCAAAAATATCAAACCTTAGCTCCTGAAAAGGAAATAGAATTACAGCTTCCATCTCAAATCAAACCAATCTTGGTTGACACTTTTCACTTCGAGAATGCACTTTCAAATTTGCTCGACAACGCCATAAAATATGGTGGGGATCATATTCAAATCAACCTCGATCAGAGCAATCAGACGAAAATAAAGATTTGGGATAACGGAGGAAAAATAGCCTCAGGACAAAAAGAAAGGATATTTGAACAGTTTTACAGAATTCCTCAAGGAAACGTACATGATGTAAAAGGTTTCGGAATCGGTTTATATTATGTCAAGAAAATCATAGAAAAACACGGAGGCGCCATAGAACTACACACAGCTCCAAAAAGCACTTCATTTACCACCATTTGGCCATGAGTTCGAAGACAAAAGTATTATTAGCTGAAGACGAAATTTCCCTTGGAATGATCATTCAAGAAAGTTTAGAGAGCCGTGATTTTGAGGTAACTCTTTGTTCAAATGGAGAAACTGCCTGGGAAAAATATAAAGCTAACAAGCCAGAAATTTTGGTTCTCGATGTCATGATGCCCAAGAAAGATGGGTTCACCTTGGCAGAAGAAATCCGTAAAATAGACCCCTTTACCCCAATCATTTTTTTGACTTCAAAAGGCCAGACAGAGGATGTAGTCAATGGTTTTGGACATGGTGGTAATGATTATATCCGAAAGCCTTTTAGCATGGAAGAATTGATTGTAAGGATCAAAGCACAATTAGACCGAAAACAATTAAAAAATCAGCAAAGCGATTGGATGGAATTGGGGAAATTTGAATTTCATCCTACCCGTCAGATTTTAAAATTAGGAGAAGTTGAATCTCCATTGACAGCAAGGGAATCTCAATTACTAAAAATCCTTCTCGAAAACTGCAATGATATCACGGACCGAAGCTTGATTCTTACTCAGATTTGGGGAGCAGATGATTTTTTCAACGCCAGAAGTATGGATGTTTTTATCACAAAACTCCGCAAAAAACTTCAAGATGATCCAGAGATTCAAATTTTGAATATCCGGGGCTATGGCTATAAATTAGTCTGCTAAATTATTTTACCACTGGCAGTCTAGCTCCAGTATCTTTTAGCCATTTTTCTAACTTAACTTGTAATTGGTCTGCAATGGGTTTCCGAGTGGAAATCACATTCACTTTTTCCTCCATGTCAAAATCCAAATTGTACAACTCATCTTGACTGCCATCAAAATAATGGATCAATTTATAGTTTCCTGATCTGATAATCGCATAAGGTACAATATCATCCAATCGATAATGAGGGAAATGCCAAAACAAATCTCTCTCTAAAGTTTCTGTTGGATTTTTTAAAATTGATTTCAAAGAAACTCCTTCCAACCCTTCCTGATCAGTATTTTCTCCCATGAAATCCAAAATAGTGGGAATCCAATCCATCGTAATAATAGGGTTTTCATTGATCACTCCTTCTGGCAAGACACCTGGCCAGCTTACAATAGTTGGAATTCGGATTCCTCCCTCATAAGGATAACCTTTCTGGGATTTTAGTGGGTAATTATTGGTAATAGGATTTTCATAATTACCTATCAAGCCTCCATTATCTGAGGTGAAAACAACCAAGGTATTTTCTCTCAATCCAAGTTTATCCAACTCTTGCATTACTTTTCCTACATTTTGATCTACACTTTCCACCAAAGCAGCATAGGTAGGATTTCTTTGGTTCCCAGGTTCTTTTTGCTTGTATTTTTCCACAAGTTCTGCCTTCCCCATGATCGGTGTGTGCACTGCATAAGGAGCCCAATGAATAAAGAATTTTTCATCCTTTTTTCCCCTAATAAAATCTACAACTTCGTCCCCCTCTCGATCTGTTAGAAACTCACCTTTTTTACGAGGTTTTAAGGTTGTAATCTCATAAAAATTTCTTGGCTTTTCAGGCAAGTAAGGATCAAAATAACTCGGTGGTTGCCCTAGATCATTCCCTCCGACATTCACATCAAATCCTTGATCTGTTGGATAGTATCCTTCCTCTCCCAAGTGCCATTTCCCCACATGCATCGTTGCATAGCCATAGGATTTCATCCGCTCTGCAATTGTTACTTCTTCTAGTGGAAGGAATCCTTGAATTTTTGGAGTTTTTAGTGTTTTATCTTCAAATACTTCATATTCTCCAGGCTCCCCAGAAGTAGTAACTCCCTGAAATTTTGCTCGGATCCAATCAGTAATACCTAATCGGGCAGGATATTTCCCGGTAAGCATGGCTGCTCTTGTGGGAGAGCAAATAGCTGCTGCTGCGTAGGAATTCGTGAATAAAACTCCTTCAGAAGCAAGTTGATTGATGTTGGGGGTTTCATAAAAATCACTTCCCAAAGGTTCAATGTCCGCCCATCCCAAATCATCCACGTGGATAATCACTACATTGAAATCTTTGGATTCCTGCCCAAAAGAAATGTTGAATAAGAAGTAAAAAGAGAGAACTAAAAAAGCTTTATTCATCGTGAATTCATTACCTTATTGATAAAAAGGAAAGATAGTTTTTAATATTTAAGACTCTTCAAATAGGCGATACTGATCGGTAAATGTTCAAGTTCTTTATCACTTTCATCCTCAATAAACATATGTTTGATTCCGATTTTATTTGATTCTCTTAAAATCCCAGGAATATCCAATTCCCCTCTTCCTAATGGAACATCATTCTCAGGCCCTGTCAATCCGGTCATATCCTTTGGAGCTCCTTTTCTAAAATCTTTCAAATGCAAGGAAACCCAACGGTCTCCATACTTCTTCAACAATGCCACTGGATCACCGCCTCCAAAGTGCGTCCACATGACATCCATTTGGAAAGACACATATTCCGGATCGGTATTCTCAATGATGTAATCCATCAAAGTTCCATTTCCATAGGGTTGGAACTCATAGCCGTGAACATGGTATTTGAAAACAATTCCATTTTCCTTGAGTACTTTTCCTCCCTCGTTAAAAGCTTTGATGGCCCGATCCGCATTGGCTTTAGTGAAATCTCCATTATGAGGAATCCAGGCACACATCACATATTTTGCTCCAAGGGCCTTCACTCGATCAGCTACTGCTTGTGGGTTTTCTTCCAACTGCTCAAATCCAGTCCCTGTAGATGGAATACTAATTCCTCTCGCTTCGCAAAGTTTAATAAATTCCTCAGTTGAAACACCCCTTGGTGCTCCTCCTTCCAATTCTTTGAATCCCATCTTTTGGATTATATCAAGCGTAGCTTCCACTCCATTTGCCCAATGATTTCGAAAGGAGTAGGATTGTACCCCAAGTGGAACTTGCATCAATGGATCCCCCTTTTCCTGAGCATTTGCTTCAAAAAAGATCAATGGTCCGATTAATAAAAGAAGTAGTAAAATAGATTTGGTTTTCATTCGTAACAAAACTTTAATTCAGATTCTAAAGATTCAATTTATTCAGTTCTTCTACTGCATGATTCGCTGCTCTCGCTGTCAACGCCATGAAAGTTAAAGTTGGGTTTTGAGTACTGGTGCTGGTCATACAAGCGCCATCAGTTACAAATACATTTTTACAATGATGCAATTGATTCCATTCATTTAGAAGAGAATCTTTTGGGTCTTTACCCATTCTGACTCCGCCCATTTCATGAATATCAGATCCTGGGGCAGAATGAGAATCTTCCACATTGATATTTTTAAATCCTGCTCGCTCATACATTTCTGTTTGCTGTGCCACAAAATCAGCAACCATTTTATCATCATTCTCTTTCCATTCTACTGATAAAATGATTTGTGGAATTCCATATTTATCTACTTTGTCAGGGCTCAATCTCATATGATTGTCCTCCACAGGTACTGTTTCTCCCTGCATCCAAGCTGACATTCCCCATACATCATTATATTTTTGATTGAGCAAATTATCTCTGAGTTCATCCCCGATCATGCTTGTATCTGAACGAAGACCTCTGCCACCAGACATCCCGATAGAATAACCTCTCAAGAAATCAGTGTCTTGCTTAAAAACGTTTCTGAATCTTGGTACATAAGCATGTCCTGGATTTCTACCTTGATTGGCTTTATCCAAAAACCCTTCAAAGGTTGCATATCCTTTGCCTCTGTAATTATGACAAGCCAAAAACTTACCTAACAAACCATTCTCATTTCCTATCCCTTCTGAGAAAGTTGAGGACTTAGAGTTCAATAAAATCGCATTGGAAGCAATGGTAGAGGCATTGACAAAAATGATTTTGGCATAGAACTCAATTGGCTCTTTACTGTGTCTATCGATGATTCTGACTCCAGTGGCTTTTCCCTTGGCATCATCATAAATAATGGATTCTACCACTGCATCAGGTCTTACGGTTAGATTCCCGGTTTTCTCTGCCCAGGGCAAAGTAGAAGCGTTGGCAGAAAAGTATCCACCATATACACAGCCACGATTACACATGGCTTGATGCTGACATTTATTTCTTCCTTGTTGTTTATGGATTTCCTGCGGATCTGTCAAGTGTGCACATCGACCTTGAATCAAATGCCGATCTCCATAATTGTTTTGAAGCTGTTCTTTATAATAATTTTCTATACAACTCAATTCAAATCCAGGCATCACAATCGAATCAGGTAGTTCTGGCAATCCATCTTTGCCACCAGCGATTCCCGCAAATTTTTCCACATAATCGTACCAAGGATTCAGGTCTTTTGCTCTGATTGGCCAGTCAGTGGCAAATCCATCTCTCGCTGGGCCTTCAAAGTCATAATCAGACCATCGCTGGGTCGCACGTGCCCAAAGCAAAGACTTCCCTCCTACATGGTATCCACGAAACCATCGAAAGGGTTTTTCTTGAATAATTGGTTGCTCATCATCTGCCAAAGCCCAGTGAGCGGTCTCCTCTCTTAGCCATCTTCCTCCTCCCAAACCGGATCGTTTTTCAAGAGGAACAGCCCCTCTGAATTCAAATTCCCATGGAGCCTTTGAGGCTGTAGGATAATCTTCTATGTGTTTGACCATTCTTCCTCTTTCGAGGACTAGGGT